>DATNMV010000092.1:0-2234 GCA_035602175.1 Allostellaceae bacterium | reverse complement strand
GGCGCGCCGCCGGCCAATTTCCAGCATCCGGGCATAACCGTGCAGCTGCTGGTTTCGCTCGGCATCTGGCTGTCGGGCACGGGCGGGCCGGGCGGACTGACCGATGCGGCCTTCACCCATGCCGAGCAGATCCTGACCGGCGTCAACACGGCGATGCTGGCGCTCGACACGGGCGCGCTGTGGCTGTTGGGTTGGGTGGTGTGGCGGCGCTGCGGCGCGCTGACGCCGGCGCTGTTGGCGCAAACCGCGCCGTTTCTGTCGATGCTGGCGCTCAAGATGGGCATCGAGGTCGAGCCCGAGCCGCTGCTGCTGTTTTCGGTGCTGGTGCTGGGCGCGGCGATGATCGAGGAAAGCGCCGAGCCCCGGCACGGCACGCTGTGGGTGATGAGCTTCGCCGTCGCCTTCGGCGTCGCCAGCAAGGTGACCTTCGCGCCGCTGGCCTTGGCGCCGCTGATCCTGATCGAAGGCTGGGGGCGGTGCTGGGGTTATCTCTGGCGCACGGCGCTGATCTTCTTGGCGCTGATGATGCCCGAGGCGCCCAATCTGAAGCCGATGCTGGACTGGTATTCCGGCTTGACGCTGGGCAGCGGCGCCTACGGCACCGGCGCCCCGACGGTGGTGGATTTCGCCCGTTATCCGCACAATTTCGCGAAGCTGTTCTTCTCGCGGCCGTTCTTCTTCCTGGTCTTTTTCGCCGGGGTCGCGGCGCTGCGGCGGCGGCGGCACGCCGACAGGTTCTCGCCCGCCGAGCGCGGGCTTTTGGGCATATTGACGGCGCAGCTGGCGCAGGTGGCGCTGGTCGCCAAGCATCCGAGCGGGCATTACCTCCTGCCGGCGCTGGAGCTGGGCGGGCCGTCGCTGGCGTTTTTGTGGCTGGTTCTCGTCCAATCGGCCGCGCCCAAGCGGCTTTCGCCCTGGCTCGGCCGCTCCTTCGCGCTGGTGCTGGCGTTGATTCTGGTCTTCCAGTCCTTCGCCTTCATCCGCCAGGACCGGGAGATGCGCCGCGAAGGCGGGGGATCCTCGTCAATCGACATGGCGCGCGACTTTCCCGCCTGCGCCCATGTCTATTCCTTCATGGCCTCGTCGCCGTCCCAGGCGTGGTTCTATAATTCGAGCTACAGCGGCGACCGCTACGCCGCGCGGCTCAAGACGCTGATGCCGGCGAACGATTATTTCACCGTGCCCTGGGTGATCGGCATTCGCGACTGGTTGGGCCAGGTGGCGCCGGCCGACGTGCTCGCGCGTTATCCTTGCGTCGCGCTGCGCGCCGCCGCGCCCGGCTTCGCCGATGCTCTGGCGAAGCAATTCGGCAACGCCTTCGACAACGCCGCGCGCTGCCAGGCGGGCAGCGAGACGATATTGGTCGAAGGCGCGGACTGTCCCGGGATCAAACCGTAAAGACGGTCGAGCCGGTGGTTTTGCGCGCCGCCAAGTCGGCATGCGCCCGGGCCGCCTCCTTCAGCGGATAGGTCTGGTTGACCGTGATCTTGACCGCGCCCTTTTCCACCACCTCGAACAGCTCCTTGGCGCTTTCGATCATGTCGGCGCGCTTGGCCGCATAGGTGCCGAGCGTCGGCCGGGTGACGTAGAGCGAGCCCTTCCCCGCCAGCAGCCCGAGATTGAGCGGCTCGACCGGACCCGAGCTTTGGCCGAACAGCGCGACCAGGCCCAAGGGCGCCAGGCAATCGAGCGATTTCATGAAGGTGTCCTTGCCGACCGAATCGTAAACCACCGGCACTTTCTTGCCGCCGGTGATCTCGGCCACGCGCTTCACGAAATCCTCTTTGGCGTAGTTGATGACATGGTCGTAGCCGTTGGCCTTGGCGAGCTTGGCTTTTTCCTCGCTGCCGACGGTGCCGATGACGGTGGCGCCGAGATATTTGGCCCATTGGCCGGCGATCAGCCCGACGCCGCCGGCGGCGGCGTGGAACAGGATGGTGTCGCCCTTTTTCACCTTGTAGGTGCGGCGCAGCAGGTATTGCGCGGTCAGGCCCTTGAGCATCATCGCCGCCGCCTGCTTGTCGTCGATGCCCTTGGGCATCACCACCAGCCGGTCGGCCGGCATGACGCGGATTTCCGAATAGGCGCCGAGCGGCCCGCTGCCGTAAGCGACGCGGTCGCCCGCCTTGATGTCAGTGACGCCGGGGCCCACTTCCTCGACCACGCCCGCGCCTTCGAGACCGAGCCCGCTGGGAAAGCCGCCCGCCGGCGGATAGACGCCGGTGCGGCTGTAG
>DATNMV010000091.1:0-8845 GCA_035602175.1 Allostellaceae bacterium | reverse complement strand
TGACCAGCGGCTTGAGCGCCGCCACCCGCCGGCCGCGGCGCCGGAGTTCGGCGATAATTCCGCAGGCGACGGAGCTCTTGCCGATATCGGTTCCGGTGGCGGTGACGAAGAGCGCGCTCATCGGCGGACGATGCCGCGGACCAGCGCGGCAAGCCGGGCGATCGCCTCGTCCGGATGCGCGGCGGTGAATGTCAGCCGCAGCCGCGCCGTGCCCTCGGGCACCGAAGGCGGCCGGATGGCGACAGCAAGAAATCCCGCGCGTTCCAGTATCTGCGCCGCCTCGAGCGCGCGCGTCGTGTCTCCGAGCACCACCGGGACAATCGGGCTCTGCGCTTCTTCGAGCCCGGCTGCGGCGGTGAAGGCGCGCGCCTTGCGCAGCGGCGCTTCGACCAGCGCGCCGCCGCGCGCGATGATGTCGAGCGCGGCGATCGCCCCGGCCACCGAAGCGGGCGGCAGTCCGGTGGAATAGACAAAGCTGCGTGCCCGGTTCTTGACCAGATCGACGACGTCGCGCGACGCGCAGAGATAGCCGCCATAGCCGCCGGCCGCCTTGCTGAGCGTACCCATCTGCAGCGGCACCTCGATTTTCCCGCCGAAGGCGAAGGCCGCGCCGCGCCCGCCGCCCACCACGCCCAGCCCATGCGCATCGTCGGCCAGCAGCCAGGCGTCGTAACGCTTGGCGAGATCGGCGAGTTCGGGCAGCGGCGCGAGATCGCCGTCCATCGAGAACACGCCGTCGGTGGCGACGAGCGCGCGCTCGTGGCGCGGCCGGTGTTTCTTGAGCAAGGCTTCGGCATGGGCGAGGTCGTTGTGGCGGTAGACCAGAAGATTGGCGCGCGACAGCTGCGCCCCGGCCCAAAGACAGGCATGAGATAATTCATCCAGCAGCACCAGATCGTCCTTGCCGATCAGCGCCGGGATGATGCCGGCATTGGCGAGATAGCCCGAGCCGAAGACGCAGGCCGCCTGCGTGCCCTTGAGCCTGGCGAGACGCGATTCCAGCTCGGCGTAAAGCGGATGGTTGCCGGTGACCAGCCGCGAGGCGCCGGCGCCGGCGCCGAAGCGGCGGATCGCTGCAATCGCCGCCGCCTTCACATCCGGATGCTGGCTCAGATTAAGATAGTCGTTGCAGGAGAAGGACAGCAGCCGCTTGCCGTCGCGGGTGACCATGATGCCGTCCTCGCGCTCGGTCTCGGCCAGGCGGCGGCGCAATTGCCGGGCTTCGAGCGATGACAGCTTTTCGGCGGCGAAATGATCGAGCGAGCTCAAGGTTCGGACTTCCGCTTGACGGGGTGGGGATGTAGCGTTACCCCGGGCTTGAGCGAAAGCAAGGCACAATCGGCCGCGAGGGGAATAGCCAGGGGAGTGAAATGACCGCCGACGGCATAGACAGCGATATCCGGCACGACTGGACGGCCGAGCAGGTCCTGGCGCTTTACGATCTGCCCTTCGGCGAGCTGGTGTTCCGCGCCCAGGCGATCCATCGCCGGTATTTCGATCCGAGCCAGGTGCAGCTTTCGACATTGCTGTCGATCAAGACCGGCGGCTGTCCCGAGGATTGCGCCTATTGCCCGCAGAGCGTGCATTACGACACCGGCGTCGAGGCGGCGAAGCTGATGGGACTCGACGCCGTGCTGGAAGAAGCGCGCGCCGCCAAGGCGCAAGGCGCGCAGCGCTTCTGCATGGGCGCGGCCTGGCGCGAGCCCAAGGATCGCGATCTCGACATGGTCTGCGCCATGGTGGAAGGCGTGAAGGCGCTGGGGCTCGAAACCTGCGCCACCCTCGGCATGCTCACGGCGGGGCAGGCCGAGCGGCTCAAATCGGCCGGGCTCGATTACTACAACCATAATCTCGATACCTCGCCCGAATTCTACGGCCGGATCATCACCACGCGCGTCTATCAGGACCGGCTCGATACGCTGTCCCATGTGCGCGCAGCAGGGATGAAGGTTTGCTGCGGCGGCATCGTCGGCATGGGCGAAGGCCGCGCCGACCGTGCCGGCATGATCGCCGCGCTGGCCTGCCTGCCGTCACATCCCGAAAGCGTTCCGATCAACCTGCTGGTGCGGGTGGCGGGCACGCCCTTGGCCGAAACCCGGGCGCTCGACGGGCTCGAATTCGTGCGCAGCATTGCTACGGCGCGCATCTGCATGCCCGCTTCGGTGGTGCGGCTGTCGGCGGGGCGCGAGGGCATGAGCGACGAGCTGCAGGCGCTGTGCTTCCTCGCCGGGGCCAATTCCATCTTCTGCGGCGCGCGGCTTTTGACCACGCCCAATCCCGGCCGCGACCAGGACCGCGCGCTTATGGACAAGCTCGGCCTGTCGCCGATGGCGGCGTCCTAGGACATGGAAGGCTTGGGACCGGACCGGCCCTTCTGGCTCGAGGACGGGCTTGATCATCTCTGGCTGCCCTATGCGCAAATGAAAACGGCGCAGCCGCCGCTCGCCGTGGCGCGCACCGAGGGTTGCCGCATTCATCTCGCCGACGGGCGGGTGCTGATCGACGGCATCGCCTCGTGGTGGACCGCCTGCCACGGCTACAACCATCCGCATATTCGCGAATCCGTCCAACGCCAGCTCGAAACCATGCCGCATGTGATGATGGCGGGGCTGGCGCATGAGCAGGCCGCGACCCTGGCCGCGCGCTTGGCGCGGCTGCTGCCGGGCGATCTCGACCATGTGTTCTTTTCCGATTCCGGATCGGTCGCAGTCGAGATCGCGCTCAAGATGGCGGTACAATTTTTCTTGAATCGCGGCCAGGGAAAGCGAACCAAGTTCATATGTTTCCGGCACGGCTATCACGGCGACACGCTCGGCGCGATGGCGGTGAGCGACGGCGCAACTGGCATGCATGGCAAACTTGCCGGCTTGCCGCCGCGACAATTCCTGCTCGACCTGCCGCGTGGCGCTGAAAGCGCTGCCGCGCTCGAGCAATTCCTCGACAGCCATGCGGGCGAGATCGCGGGATTGATTGTCGAGCCGCTGGTGCAGGGGGCGGGCGGCATGAAATTCCACCAGCCCGCCGTGTTGAAGCGCTTACGCGATCTTGCCGACCGCCACCGTCTGCTGCTGATCTTCGACGAAATCTTCACCGGTTTCGGCCGCAGCGGAAAAATGTTCGCCATGGAGGAGGCGGGGGTTTCGCCTGACATCGGAACCTTGTCCAAGGCGTTGACCGGCGGCGTGCTACCCTTGGCGGTCACCATCGCCAGCCGAAAGGTGTATGAGGGTTTCCTGTCCGACGATCCGAATGCCGCGCTGATGCAAGGACCGACCTTCATGGGCAACGCGCTGGCCTGCGCCGCCGCCAACGCCTCGCTCGACCTGTTCGAGCGCGAGCCGCGCCTGGCGCAAGTAGCGGCTATCGAACAGCAGCTCGCGCGCGAGCTTGCTCCGTGCCGCGGTCTGCCGGGGGTGAAGGATGTGCGCGTTAAAGGCGCCATCGGCGTGGTCGATCTCGATCATGCCGACGACATCGAAACCCTGCGACAAGGCTTCGTCGCGGCGGGAACGTGGATCCGGCCTTTCGGCCGGATCGTTTACCTCACGCCGTCCTTCACGATTTCACCGGACGAGTTGTCGCTGCTGACCGGCGCAGTCCGGCGCGTCTTGGCATCACGGGACCAGGGCCGGATGATTCCGCGCGACTGAGCGCGTTCAGTGAATCTGCGTCGAGGTGTTGGCGCTGTATTGCGGGATGATCGCACTCGCCTGATGATGAATCATGCGCCAGGCGCCGGCCTCGCGGATGAAGACGTTGGTGGCGGCCAAGGTGCCGCCCGGCAACTGTTCTTCGCAAAGTACGATGGCGAAATTGCCGTACAGGAAGGCGCGCTCGTCGTGACATTGAATGGGAAAGCGCTCGCTGTCGCTGGCCAGAATCGCGCGCCAGCTTTTCATCACCGTTTCGCGGCCGTGGATCGCCTCCCAGCCGGGATGGAGACAGAGAACCTGCGCCTCGCGCGCCCAGAGCGCATCCATCGCCGCGACGTCGCGTAAGCCGAAGGCGCGGTAGAATTCGAGATTGGCCGCCAGAACCGCGTCGGTATCGGTCATGGTTGCGCTGGGCCGGGTCGGCATCATGCTTCTCCCCTGGGAAAGCCTATCTTGCATGTCTCCCGCGGTCTTTGGCGATAGGGCAGGTGCGGCAAGATGCCCATTAAACGCTGACATAAACCTTGATTGGCTGAACCGCTTGACTTATATTGCGAACGCTTCGCATTTGCAACTTATTTCGGGACTCGTCCAGCCGCCATGATGGCGATTGCGCTCATCGTTTTTCGCGAGGTGGTGGAAGCCGCGCTGGTCGTCAGCGTCGTGCTGGCGGCGGCGCGCGGCGTTCACGGCCGCGGCGTCTGGGTATCCGGCGGGATTTTCCTGGGCGTGCTCGGAGCGATGCTGGTCGCCGCCTTCGCCGGAGAAATCTCCGCCGCGGTCGAGGGCGCGGGTCAGGAAATATTCAACGCCACCATCCTGTTTTCGGCCGTGTGCATGCTCGGCTGGCACAATATCTGGATGAAGCGGCACGGCCGCGAATTGATGGCCGACGCCTCGAACGTTGGCAAGGCGGTGCGCGAAGGCAGCCGGCCGCTCTATGCGCTCGCCATCGTCGTCGGCATCGCGGTTTTGCGCGAGGGTTCGGAGGTCGTTCTGTTCGTCTTCGGCATTGCCGCCGCGCAAAAGATCAGCGAGCTATCGCTGCTGGTCGGGGGCGCGATCGGGCTGGCCGGGGGAATAGCGATGGGCGCGGCGCTCTATTGGGGCCTGCTGACCATACCGATGCGCCATTTGTTCCGCGTCACCAGCTGGATGATCCTGCTGCTTGCCGCCGGCATGGCGTCGCAAGGCGCCGCCTTTTTGGTGCAAGCCGGGCTGTTGCCGCCCTTGAGCGGAGCATTGTGGGACAGCTCATTCCTGCTTAGCGATAACAGCCTGATCGGCCAGGCGCTGCATGCGTTGGTGGGTTATGTCTCGCACCCGGTCGGTATCCAGCTCGTGTTCTATTCCATTACCCTGGTGGTCATCGGCGGGCTGATGCGGCTCTATGGCCAGGATTCCGGGCCGCGCGGAATTCCCGCCAAGCCCGCCGAATAGGCATCAGAACCCCGCGCGCAAGGGCGTTGCCGCGCGCGGCGAAACCCAATACCACTATGGCCCCCGATCATCCGCCACGAGGGCTGTATCCGTGAAATCCCGCACCGCCGCGCAAATTCTGGTCGATCAGCTCAAGCTGCATGGCGCCGATGCCGCTTTCTGCGTGCCGGGCGAGAGTTATCTCGCGCTGTTGGACGCGCTCCACGACGCCAATTCCATCCGCCTGATCGTCTGCCGCCAGGAAGGCGGCGCGGCGATGATGGCCGAGGCTTATGGCAAGCTGACCGGCAGGCCCGGCATCTGCCTGGTGACGCGCGGTCCCGGCGCCACCAACGCCAGCGCCGGCATCCACATCGCCATGCAGGATTCAACGCCGCTGATCGTGCTGGTGGGCCAGGTCGCGCGCGGCGCGCGCGGCCGCGAGGCGCTGCAGGAGGTCGATTTCAAGCAGTTTTTCGGCGGCATGGCGAAATGGGTCGAGGAGATTTCCGACCCGAAACGCATTCCGGAATATTTGAGCCGCGCCTTCCACACCGCCACGGCGGGGCGGCCCGGACCGGTGGTGTTGTCCCTGCCCGAGGACATGCTCGAGGACAAAGCCGAGACGGCGGATGCCGAGGCCTATCATCGGGTCGAAGCTTATCCCGGCGCGGCGCAGATGGCGGAACTGCGCGCCATGCTGGCATCCGCGAAATCTCCGTTCCTGCTTCTGGGCGGTAGTCCATGGGATGCGGCTGCGGTCGGGCAGATCGAATCCTTCGCCGCGGCCAACGCGTTACCGGTCGGCACCGGTTTCCGCCGCCAGGACCGCATCGATAATCTCCATCCTTGCTATGCCGGCGATGTCGGCATTGGCGTCAGCGCCAAGCTCGCCGAGCGCATCAAGAATTCCGATTTGCTCATCGCCGTGGGCGCGCGGCTGGGCGAAGCCACCATGTCGGGCTACAGTCTCGCCGACGTGCCGGTGCCGCGCCAGCGCCTGATTCATGTCCATCCCGATCCCGAGGAGCTGGGCCGGGTCTATCATCCCGCGCTCGCCATCAACGCCAGCCCGCGCAATTTCGCCACCGCGGCGGCCGCGTTGAAACCCATCGCCAATCCGCCTTGGGCTAGTGCCACGAAACAGGCGCATGACGACTACCTCGATTACATCAAGCCGTCTCCTTCGCCGGGGGCGCTTCGGCTCGCCGAGGTGGTGCGCTGGCTCGACGCGCATCTGCCCCAGGACGCGATCTGGACCAACGGCGCCGGCAATTTCGCCGGCTGGGTCCACCGCTTTCACAGCTATCGCGGGTTCGGCACCCAGCTCGCGCCGACAAGCGGCTCGATGGGCTATGGATTCCCGGCGGCGGTCGCGGCGAAGCTTATCTTCCCCGAACGCGCGGTGGTGTGCTTCTGCGGCGACGGCGATTTCCTGATGACCGGGCAGGAACTGGCCACGGCGGCGAAATATCGCCTCGCTTTCGTGACCCTGATCGTCAACAACGGCATGTACGGCACTATCCGCATGCATCAGGAGATGCATTATCCCGGCCGCGTCTTCGGCACCGAACTCCACAATCCCGATTTTGCCACTCTGGCCAAGGCCTATGGCGGCTATGGCGAGACGGTCGAACGCACCGAGGATTTCCCCGCCGCCTATGAGCGCGCCCGTGCCTTTGCCGGACCGGCGGTGCTCGATCTCAAGGTCGATCCCGAGGCCATCACCTCCAAGCAAACCATCGGCCAGATACGGGCCGCGGCGCGCGCGCGCGGCTAACGGTCGGCGCGGCCCTGGCGGCGTCCATGCCAGATCACGTAGAGAATTCCGGCGGCGAGGGCGATACAGGCGGCGATCAGCATCGCCGGCTCCATGATCTCGAGTTCGGCCAGGTATTGAAATATGCCCTTGCCGAGCCAGTAGGCGAGCGCTCCCCAGAATCCCACCCACAGCGCCGCGCCGATAGCGTTGCCGATGGTGAAGCGCAACCAGTGCATGTTGAGGCTGCCGGCGGCGATGCCGCTCAACTGGCGCGCCACGACGATGAAACGCGCGAAGATGATGACGAGCACGCCGTAGCGCTCCACGAAACCCTCGACCTTGACCAGGCGCTTGCGGGTGATGCCGAAACGGTGGCCGTATTTGACCAACAGAGGCTGACCGCCGGTGCGGCCGATGAGGAATCCGATGGTATTGCCAGTTACCGCCGCGCCCCAGGCCAGCGGTAACAGCAGCCAGATGTCGAGCGTGCCGTGCGATGCCAGAACCGCGCCGGTGATGAGCAGGGTCTCGCCCGGCAGCGGCAGGCCGAAATGCTCCAAGAGCAGGCCGAGCGTGACGGCGGCATAGCCGTAATCGCCGACATATTGATGGATTGTATGGAAGAAATCGTGGAACAAGCGCCCTCGTCGGGGTCCGGTAACGGGAGAGTTGTTTAGGGCCAAAGCGGGCAAGGGGCAACCTTCGGTTCGGCGGCTCGCGGAGTCGTGAGCCGAGGCCGGGCTGGACTCCGCGGGTGCCGCCGTCCCATATAATCCGCAGGATCAAGGAGCGCGGCCGCCCATGACGAGTTCCCGCGACAAGCTTCCCGCCGCCGGCAAATCGGCGGAGGTCGAAGCGTTCCTGCGCAAGATCGAGCATCTCCCGGTGCGCGCCGCTTCGGGACGGGGACGGCTGGTCTTCGCCATGGACGCGACTGCTTCGCGCGAACCGAGCTGGGATCGCGCCTGCCGCATCCAGGGCGAAATGTTCGAGGCGACGTCCGCGCTCGGCGGGATCGAGGTGCAACTCGTCTTCTATCGCGGTTTCAAGGAATGCAAGTCGAGCCGTTGGCTGTCGAATGCCGCGGAATTGCACAACGCCATGCGTGCCGTGTCCTGCCTCGGCGGCGAGACCCAGATCGAGCGCGTGTTGCGTCACGGCATCAAGGCGGCGCGCGCCGGCAGGCTCGATGCCCTGGTCTTCGTCGGCGACGCGATGGAGGAAAATCCCGATGTCCTCGCCGGCCTTGCCGGCGAATTGGGTCTCTTGAACGTGCCGGTCTTCGTCTTTCACGAGGGCCAGGACGCGACTGCCGCCACCTGCTTCAAGGAAATCGCCCGGCTGTCGCATGGCGCTTATTGTCCCTTCGATGCCTCGAGCGCCGAGGAGCTCAAGGCGCTGCTGGGCGCGGTGGCTTCTTATGCGGCCGGCGGGCGCAAGGCGCTGGCAGATTACGGCAAGTCGGCCGGCGGACCGGCGCTGCTGCTGGCGCGCAGGCTTGGCGGCGGCGAATGATCTATCTCGTCCTCGGCATCGGGCTGCTGGTGGCGCTGTTGTTGCTGGCGCGGGCCTTCGTCGCCGCCGATCCGGCCAAGCTCGGACGCTTCATCACCTGGTTCCTGGCCGGTCTCGCCGTGACCGGTGCGGGGGCGGCGCTGGTGCTTCTGCTGCTCAGCGAAAGGCTGCTGCCGGCGTTGGTCGCGGCGGGCAGCCTAGCGCCGATCGGCTTCCGCATGTGGACGCAGTGGCGCCACGGCGGCGGCGCCTCGGGTTTTGCGCCTGGACGCAGCTCGAAGGTCGAGACCGGCATGATCTCGATGCGTCTCGATCACGGCACCGGCGAGATGAGCGGCACGGTGAAGCGCGGCCCTTATGCGGGACGGCGGCTCGACGAGCTGGATGAGCGCGAGCTCATCGCGCTCTGGCGCCAATGCCGCATCGAGGACGCGGATGCGGCGCGGCTGCTCGAAGCCTATCTCGACCGGCTCAAGCCGGATTGGCGGGCCAAGGC
>DATNMV010000090.1:0-12152 GCA_035602175.1 Allostellaceae bacterium | reverse complement strand
CGACTCGCCGTCCCGCTACCTGCCCAGCACGGCGGCGCAACAAGCGCGTCAGGCCGCCATCCCCGACGGAGCGATATTGCGCGCCAATCTCCTTCAGGCGCTGGCCGGTTCGCCGTTCCGCGCCGATACCTTCGAGCCCTTCCTCGCCGATGCGGCTGCCGCTAAGACCCAGCCCTTGCTCGACCGGGACAGCCTGAACGGCACCAATCTCGCGGCTAAGCTCGACGGGCTCTTGATCCGGCGCGGCGAGGACTGGGTCGCGTTGCTGCCTTTGCGCGGGGTAGCCGATGCCGATCGCCTCAAATCCGAAATCGCGGCGTCCGGCCAAGGCGGCATCCTGCTGCTCGATCTCAAGGGCGATTCCGACCGGCTCTACCAGACCTATCGCCACCAGGCGCTCTTGCTGGCGCTCCTGGGCGCGTTGGCGATCGTGGCGTTGCTCTTCCTGAGCTTCCGTTCGCCGCGGCGCGTTTTCGCGGTGATCGGTCCGCTGGCCGCTTCCGTCATAGTCACCGTCGCGCTGTTGACCGCCACCGGCGACAAGCTTTCCATTTTCAACCTGGTGGGGCTTCTGCTGGTGGTGGGCGTCGGCTCCAACTATGCGTTGTTCTTCGAAAGGCGGGATTCCGGCGGCGAGCTGAGCGCGCTCCAGCATCGCGAGCGGATCATCGTCTCGCTGGTGCTCGCCAATCTTTGCACCGTGATCGGCTTCGGCGTGCTGACCCTTTCGCGCATCCCGGTTCTTCACGGCATCGGCACGACGGTGGCGATCGGTGCGATACTGAGCCTGATCTTCTCCGCCATCCTCTCGGCTCCCGAAGACGGCGCGCCTCGGGCCGGGTTTTGAGAGGCGGCCAAGCTTCTGTTCATTGTCGCCCGTCGCGGCTAAAATCCGGCAACAGCCATAAAGGTCCCACCGGATCAGCCGCGCGGAAAACGAAATTGCAGCCTCTCGTCCTCAGCAGTTTCTCCATCGTCAGCAGCCTGGGAGACGGGCTCGAAGCCACTTTGGACGCCTTGCGCACCGGCAAGACCGGCCTGGCTCCTTGCCGGTTCGAAACCGCGAAGTTGCCCACCTATGTCGGCGAAATCCCCGGTATTGACGACCCGGCTAACATTCATGCGGCGGCGTGCCGGAACAGCCGCGTCGCCCTGCGGGCTTTGGAACAAGAGGGGTTCGCCCGCAACGTCGCGGCCGCGCGGGAGAAATACGGGCTGGACCGGATTGGCGTCTTCGTCGGCACCAGCACCTCGGGAATTCTTGAAACCGAACTGGCCTATCGCCAGCGCAACAGCGCGACCGGCAGGCTGCCCGCCGCGTTCGACTACGCCCGGTCGCACAACACGTTCTCCGTGGCCGGTTTCGTGTCGGAACATCTCGATCTCGACGGGCCGGCCGTGGCGTTGTCTTCGGCTTGCGCCACGACCGCCAAGGTCTTCGGCACCGCCGCGCGCATGATCGCGTCGGGGCTGTGCGACGCCGCCATCGTCGGCGGAGCCGATTCGCTGTGTCTGACCACGCTCTACGGGTTTCAATCGCTGAACCTGCTGTCAACGGCGCCTTGCCGCCCGTTTGACCGCGAGCGCGACGGCATCTCGATCGGCGAAGGGGCGGGTTTCGCTCTGCTCGAGAAGCCGACCGAGCGCGAAGCGGAAGATGCGGTGATGCTGCTCGGCGTGGGGGAGAGCAACGACGCCTACCACATGTCGTCGCCCCACCCCGAAGGCGTCGGCGCGCGCCTGGCGATGGAACGCGCGCTCGCTTCCGCCAATCTCGCGCCGAAGGACATCGACTACATCAACCTGCACGGCACCGCCACCAAGCCCGGCGACGCGGCCGAAGACATCGCGGTAACCGGCCTGTTCGGCGTCGAAACGCCGTGCAGTTCGACCAAGGGGCAGACGGGCCATACCCTCGGCGCCGCCGGCATCATCGAGGCAATCATCTCCAGCTTGAGCATCCGGCACGGTCTCTTGCCCGGCAGCCCGAACACCCAAAACCTGGATGCGAGCTTGCGCGGCCGCTATGTCGTCGAGAGCCAGCCGGCGCGGATCGATCGTGTGATGAGCAATTCCTTCGGTTTCGGCGGCAGCAATTGCAGCCTGATCTTGGGACGCGCCGCATGATCGAAGCCTATGTCGAGGGCGTGGGGCTTTGCGGTCCCGGCCTGCAGGGCTGGGAGTCGAGCCGCACCGTCCTGGCGGGCGTTCGGCCTTACCTGTCCATGCCGGTGGTCGTACCGCCCTCAGCCCTGTTGCCGGCGAATGAACGGCGCCGCATGGTTTCGACCGTCAAGCTGACGATGGCGGTCGGCAGTGAAGCCATTTTCCACGCCGGGCGCGACGCCGCAGTCACGCCCACGGTGTTCACCTCGTCGAGCGGCGACGGTGACACCATCCACCAGATTCTCGAAGCGCTGGCGACGCCCGAACGCGAGGTGTCGCCGACGCGGTTCCATAATTCCGTCCACAACGCGCCGGCGGGCTACTGGAGCATCGCCACCCGCTCGCGCGAGCCGACCACGGCGCTTTGCGGATACGATGCAAGCTTCGCCGCGGGGTTGCTCGATGCCGCCGCCCAGGCGAAGGACGAGGGCCGGCCGGTCGCGCTCATCGCCTACGATCTGCCTTATCCCGAGCCGTTGCACACCGCGCGGCCGGTCGTTTCGTCATTTGCAACCGCCTTGGTCCTGAATCCGCAAGCCACCGATCATTCGCTCGCCCGGCTGACAATCGCCTTGCGGCGCGGGGGAAATGAATCAACCCCCATGCCCGACCCGGCTTTGGAAAAGCTGCGCCGCGGCAATCCCGCCGCACGCAGCCTTCCGCTGCTGGCCGCGCTGGCGCGCCACACGCCGGAAACGGTCGCCGTGGACTATATGGGCGGCAAGCATGTGGTGGTGGATGTGTCGCCCATCGGATCCCAATCCCGCGGCGGCCAAGCGGCATGATGATCGGCCCGGCCGCAATCGCCACCCTGATCCCGCATGCCGGATCCATGTCTCTCTTGGCCGGAATCCTGAGCTGGGACGCGGATTCGATCCGCTGCGTGGCATCGAGCCATCGCGCACCGGCGAATCCCTTGCGCCGCGCCGGCCGGCTCCATGCCGTCTGCGGCATCGAATACGCCAGCCAGGCGATGGCGGCGCACGGCATGCTGGCGGGCGGCATCGCGCGGCGACCCCGCAGCGGCTACCTGGTCAGCGTGCGCGAACTGGTCTGTTTTACGGCCTATCTCGATGATCTCGCGGACGACATCACCATCGATGCCGAAAAACTTTCCAGCGACGAAACCCGCGTGATTTACAATTTCGCGCTCGGTTGCGGCGATCGCGCATTGCTGCGCGGCCGCGCCGCCGTGTTGCTTGATGCGGAATCGCCGTGAAGCGCGCCCTGGTGACCGGCGGCAGCGGCGCGATCGGCGCGGCGCTCTGCCGGAAACTCGGCGCCGACGGGCACCATGTGCTGGTCCATGCGAATCACCGCCTCGCCCAGGCCGAGAGCGTTGCGGCCGCGATAATCGCCGCGGGCGGCTCGGCGCAGGCGGTCGCCTTCGATGTCGCCGATGCCGTGGCTTGCGGCGCCGCGCTCGAACAGTTGCTGGAGGCGGGCGCCATCCAGATCGTCGTGAACAACGCCGGCATTCACGACGACGCGGTCATGCCGGCCATGAGCCGCGAACAATGGGCGCGGGTGATCGACGTTTCGCTCAACGGCTTCTTCAACGTCACGCAGCCCCTGTTGCTGCCCATGATCCGCACGCGGTGGGGGCGCATCGTCAACATGTCGTCGGTTTCGGCGCTGACCGGCAATCCTGGCCAGACCAATTATGCGGCCGCCAAGGCCGGCCTCCACGGCGCGACCAAATCGCTCGCGCTCGAGCTGGCCAGCCGCGGCGTCACCGTCAATGCCGTGGCCCCCGGCATCATCGCGTCGCCGATGGCGGACGCCGTCTTCGGCCGGGAATTGATCGACCGGCTGGTGCCGATGAAGCGCGCCGGCACGCCGGAAGAAGTCGCAGAACTGGTCGCTTTTCTGGCGTCCGACCGCGCCTCCTATATCTCCGGCCAGATCATCGCCATCAATGGCGCGATGATCTGAGCCGTAGCATCAGCAGGATCGGCAGGCGCAACAGGAATCCCAGCATCAGCCGCAGATGCATCCAGGCGAGCAGGGCGTTGTCGCGTCCGTAGTAGAAATGCGATACGCCGCCTTCCTCGGGCCGGAAGTATCGAACCGGCGCCGGAAGATTGACGATCCTCAGGCCGCGCCAGCGCAGCCGCACCGCCGCCTCGGGATCGAAATCGAAGCGCCGCATCCACCTGACCCGCTCCATCACGGCGCAGAGCGGCGCAATCGGATAGACCCGGAAACCGCACAGCGAATCGCCGATCCCGGTCCAGAGCGTTTCCAGATTGGCCCAGCCGTTGGAGACCCTGCGCCCGTAGACGCGCAGCTTCGGCGCGCTGTCGTCGAACACCGGCACGCCCAGGATCAGCGCGTCGGGATTTGCCTTTGAAGCCGCCATGAATTGGGGGATGGACGGGGCGGGATGCTGGCCGTCGGCGTCCATGGACAGAGCATGGGTAAATCCTTCAGCCTGGGCCGCGCGCAGCCCGTGCAGCACCGCCGCGCCTTTGCCCTGGTTGCGCGCCAGCACCAGCACGCGCAAGCCGGGATCGCGCGCCGCCATTTCGGCGAGGGCATTCGCGGTGCCATCGGTGCTGCCGTCCACCACCACCCAGACCGGTGCCCAATAGCGCCGGGCATCGCGGGCGGTCTCAAGAATTTTGTCGCCCGTGTTGTAGCTGGGGATGAGAACGAGATGCGTCGTCGACGCCGGGGTCATGCCGGGAACGGCGACACCGGCTTTCTCGCGCTCAGTTCTCGGCGGTAATACGCTTCCAGCTCCGCCACGAATGCGCGGCGGTCGCCGCTGATTTCGAATCGGCGGCCGAGGCGCATGCGGTAGATCAGCGGAAATTCGGGTTTCTTGAAGAACGGCCACGACTTGCCGAGAAATGCGGAATTGCTTTCGACGAACACCGTCTGGACCGGCGCCCCGGCCCGCTTTGCGATCAACGCGAAACCGCCCTTGAAGCCGTTGACCGGCGGGCGGACCGTCCGCGTGCCCTCGGGAAAAACCAGCAGATGATGGCCGGCGCGCGCCTGGGCGGCCGCGCCTCTGACGAGCGGGACCGGCGCGTCGTTGTGGATGAACCCGGCGAGCTTCGCCGCGCCCAACAGAAACGCGTTTTTCCATATGCCGGGTTTGGTGATGCACACCACGCGCGGCAGCCGCGACAGGACCAGAATCGCGTCGAGCAGCGAGGGATGGTTTGGCGCGATGACGATGGCACCGTCGCGGCGCAGCTCGTCGAGCGCGCGCAGGTCGCATCTGATGAGACCGCTCATTTCCATCGCGGCCACGAAGAAGCGGGAGCCCGCCATGTTCATGAACTGCCCGAATTTCTCGCCCCGCCGGCGCGGCAGCGCGACATGGAGCAGAATCGCCAGCGCACTCCAAAGCAGGCTGACCAGGCCGAAAATGGCGAGCAGGGCGTAGAACGCGACATATTCGTAGCCGCGCCTCAACCCGTCCAAAAGCTTCCGGCCGATGCCGAAATGCGGAAACGGGATCTCATCGCGGGCGATGGAAGGGGCGGCGCGTCTCATGAGGGGTCTTAGGTGTTTTCCGCCGCGGATTTGCGCATGCGCCGGAGCATTTTCCAGGTCTCCAGGCTCGATTTCAGGATCCTCAGGCTGTTGATGTAATACGCGGCCTTGAAGCCGAGCAGCTTGAGGCGGATGGGCAGGGGACGGAAAATATCGCCGGCGAGGACCGAGAGCACGGCTTCCTCGATCCGGAACATGTTCCGTTTGACCATCAGCAAATGGCGCATCGCCGGCGTCGGCGCCCGCTGTATGTACCAGGAGTAGAGATCGATCGCGCGGCTGATTTCCGCTTCGAATGCCGCGCAGGCGCGCTTGCTCTCGGCCGGTTCGTGCAGGCAGGTGCTCACGACATCCGCGCCCAGGAAAGCGCTGTTCATGGCGAGATAGACGCCGGTCGAGAACAACGGATCGATGAAGGCGAAGGCGTCGCCCAGCATGATGAAATTGTCGCCGGTCATGCGGGTGCATTTGTATGAATAATTGCCGGTCGCCGTCACGGCCGAAACCATCTCGGCGTGTTTAAGCCGTTCGACGAGCTCGGGCGCGAGCGCGATCGTGTCCATGAAGAACTTGGTCAGTTCGGTCTTGCGCGTCTTGAAATATTGCGGCGAGCCCACGGCGCCGATGCTGGTCGTGCCGTCGGCCAGCGGAATGAACCAGAACCAGCCGTGCTCAAACCAGAAAACAGTGATGTGACCTTCTTCTTTGCCGGTCAGGCGCTGGGCGCCGGTGAAATGGGCGAACATCGCCGCGCTGGCGTGCTTGCGGTTGCGCTGTTTGATGCCGAAGCGGTTGGCGAGCAGGGTATCCCGGCCGGTGGCGTCGACCAGGAATTTGGCGTGCCAGAGGCGAGTTTCTCCCTGGCTGGTCCGTCCCCCGACGCGCACGCCTTGTCCGCCGGGCAGGAAATCGACATCGGCGATCCGGCATTCCTCGACCACGGTCGCGCCCTTGGCCGCGGCGTTTTTCAACAGTATGTGGTCGAATTCCGAACGCCGCACCTGATAGGCGTAAGGAAAGTTCTTGTCCCAGGCGTTGGCGAATTCAAATTCGACCGCCTTCCGGTGATAGTTCGAGACGAACTGGGCGCCGTATTTGACCATGCCGATTCGCCGGATCTCCTCGCCGACGCCCAATTGCTCGATCAGCGGCAGGTTGAGCGGCAACAGCGATTCGCCGATGTGAAATCGCGGATGCTTCTCCTTTTCCACCAATACGACGCGTTCGCCGCGCTGGGCGAGCAGCGCCGCCACCGTCGATCCGGCGGGGCCGCCGCCGACCACCAGCACGTCGCATTCCGTTTCGTCCAGTGCCTCGGACATTCAAACCTCGAATGTTGAAAACCGCGCGAAATCGACCATACCCCCGCCTCCATGGATGACTTCAAGCGCCATCGCCGACCGTGTTAGTATGCCGTCAATGGCCGGCACGAAGGAAAACCACGGCGGCTTGGCGGCGAAAGCGAAGGCGTTCCTTTTCCTGGTCGCCTTCCCCTGTTGCTTTGCGGCCCTTCCAGCCGCCATTGCTGGCGAGGCGGACCCCTATTCCTCGCTCTACCCCTATTATGCAGAAGTTTGCGCCGTCTCTCAAATCCTCAAAAAGACCGGCTTCGGCGCCGACATTCGCGGGGAATCCGGCGGCCACGCGGTGCTTTATTTGAACGGCGTGTGTCGGAAAAAAGACGCCCATTATCCGACATTGGAAATCTGCGATCCGGGCACGCCGCCGGATCAGCAGGGCGTCGGCATCAGCGTCAACGCGCATTTCAAGAACGCGAACTGGGTGGCAACCGACGGCCGCGATTTCTTCTTCAACGGCGGCCTGGACGCCACGGCGCGGTTGACGCGCGCGGTCTATCGCCAGACCCAGGATCGCGCCAAAGCCATGGGCATTTACGACGGGGTGGAATTCCACGACGAAGTCTTCAAGGACATGCCGTCCGGCTGGTCGCGGGCCGACTACAAATACGAAGTTTCGATCTCCACCGATTACGCGATCGACTTCGGCCGCGACCGTTATTGCGCGCGCGTCCCCTTGGACCGTGAAAAAATGACCGCGATCGTCGATTATCTGAACGGCCTGAATGACACCTACAAAAGCGGCCAGACCGAATTCGTGTGGAACGTGGTGCGGGACAACTGTTCCTACCTGACGCACAACGCCTTGGCTGCCGCCGGAGTATGGGACAGCTACACGCCCGGGCGGTTCATCGCCTTCGCCGCTTTCGATTTCCCGGTGCCGAAGAATGAATTCATCAATCAGCTCGAGCGCACCAACGATCTGCCGCTGACCAATCCGCTCGCGCTCTACGCCGATCCGATGGCGCGGCAATCGTTGATGCGCGAGGATTGGCTGCCCACCGGGCCGGGTGCGCTCGCGTCGATCGTGCGCGCCAGGCCCAACAACGAGGTCTACGACACCGATCTCAACCTGATGTTCTACGATTGGCCGGTCATCGAGCCCTATCACCGGCGGATGGACGCGATCATGGCCGATCCGCGCTATCTCGACCTGCGCGACAATCTGGCCTATTTCGCCGGGCTTTATCAAACCATCCTGGCCGATAAAAAGCCGGTTGCCTGGTATGTGAAACAGGACGGCGCGCGCGGTCCCGGCAAGTCGCCGTCCCTGCTGGGTTCGACCGCTTCGCAACACGACTTCGCCGCGTTCTATGACCGATTCTACCGCTACGTGGAACGCGAAAACGCGCAGGTGAAATCCGCGCTTGCCGCCTTGCCGAAGGATTCCGCCACCGCGGCGTCGAGCGCCATCGGCACGGGCGACACAAGGCGGGCGCGGCAATAACCGGTCGCGATTAGCCCTAAAGCGGCGTGACTTGCGCCGTCAGCACCGCGGCGCGGCCCTCCTTCAGCGCGGCGAGGCAGCCGTCGATCGCAGCAGGCAGATCGGCGGCGTTGCGCACGCTCTCGCCATGGGCGCCGAAGGCGCTCGCCACCTGCTCGAAATGCCGTTCCTCGCCCTGGCGGCCGCTTTGCAGCCGGGCTTGGAACGAATTTTCCTCCGCTGCCGTGCCCTTGGGATATACCCGCAGCACCGACGCCTTGACCGCGCGCCAGCCGCCATTGTCGAGCACCACGGTGAAGATCGGCAGCCGGAACTGCTGCGCCACCGCATAAACCGCGTCGGGGTTGGAGAAATGGAACACGCCGTCGCCGGCGATCTGCACCACGCGGCGGTCGGGCTGCGCCAGCTTGATGCCGAGCGCCATGCCGCCCGAGCCGCCCAACCCGCCGCCGCCATGCGCGAAATAGGTTCCGGGCTTGGTACGCGGCAGCTGGCCCAGCACGGCATGCGAGTTGGTGACCGCCTCGTTGACGACGATGTCGTCGGCCGTGAGCTTGGCGTTGAGCGCCGCGCAGACATGCTCGACCGTCAGGACACCGTCCTTTTTTGCCGCGGCGTCGGCGAGGCTTTGTTTGCGCGCCGCGCGCGCCGGGGCCCAGGACTCGATCCGCGCCTTGACGCGGGCGCGGAAGGAATCGTCGGCGCGCTTCCTCACCGCCGCCAGCACCTGGCGCAGCGCGGTCGCGCAATCCGCCTGCAGGCGCAAATCGGTGGAGAAGCCCCACATCGGGATATCGGCCTTCAACGGATCGACGTCGATCTGGATCCAGCGGATCGACGCGGCCTTCGGCTGATCGCTCGGTATCCAGGGCACGTCGATATCTAGCAGCAATCCGAGATCGGCGTCCTGCAGCAACGCGCCCGGATTGAGCCCGGCATAACAGGGCGAATCCTGCGGGATGTTGACCGTGACCGGCGAATTCTCGGTCACGCGGATGCCGCATTCGCGCGCGAGATCGTCGAGCGCTGCGACCGCCTCAGCCTTGCGGCCGAGATAGGCCGTCACCGCGATAGGATTCTTGGCCGCCATCAGCTCGGCCGCGATCTTGTCGGCCACCGCCGGGTCGATGCCACCGGCTTGCACCGGCCCGTATTTCGCCTCCGGGAAGGACTGCGCCGCATCGCCGTCGATCGCCTGGGCCAGGATTTCGCGCGGCAGTGCCAGATAGACCGGGGCCTGCGGATCGCTTTGCATCATCGCATGGGCGCGGCGCAGCACTTCTTTCACCACCACGCCCGAGGGCAGCGTGTATTCCCAGCGCACGAAATTGCGCACGATGCCGGCCATGTCGTAGGGATCCTGGACGAAGTGCACATAGGTGTCGCGGCCGCCGGTCATTTCGCCGTGGATGGTGAAGGGCGCGCGTCCCGCCATCATCAGCACCGGGATGCGCGAACGGAACAGATTGTGCATCGCCATGCAGGCATTGGCCGTGCCGGCGTCGACATGCACCAGCACCGCCTGGCCCCTGCCGGTGGCGAGCGCATAGCCACCGGCCATGTGGACGGCCACGTTCTCGTGCGGGCAGATGATCACCGGCGGGCGTTTGCGGTTGGAACGGTCCCACTTCGCCAGTTCCTCGATGATCGGCGCGTGGTCGGTGCCGAGATTGGCGAAGATGTAATCGACGCCGATTTCGTTGAGCCCTTCGAGCAACGCATGGGCTCCGCTGATCTTGCTTATGCCTTGGTCTTTCATGGGTCCGCCTGTACTGCGCGCCTTATCCGGCGCGGGTTGGGTCATTTCAGCCGCTGCGCCGCCTCTTTGACGAGGCTGAGATCGATGTATTTGGAAGCATCCAGCTTGTCCTTAAGAAAGCCCAGTTGCTGAGCCGTGTCGAGGTTTCTCTGCAACGCCGCCATGTTCGGCAGGCCGCCGGGGTTGCGGAACTGGTCCTGCTTTGTGAACAGCCAGCCGGCGAAACGCTCGGGCGGCTGCTTGGTGAAATCCGCCATGATCTTGACCGCCTCGTCGTGGTTCTTGGGGTCGAGGTACCAGCGCAACGCGCGCAGGCTGTCCTCCAGCATGTCGACCAGCGCTGCGCGGTTCTTCTGGATATAGCCGGCGCGCGCCGTCCACAGCGCGAATTGCGTCGGGCCGGCCGCGTCGCGCGCGGTGAACAGGGTGCGGGCCTTGTCGTTGAGCTCGGGGTCATAGGCGGTCAGCACCGAAGCGGTGACGAGATCCGCTTTGCCCCCGAGCAGCATCGCCTTCATGTTCGGGAATCCGACCTCGATCACGGCGTAATCGCGCTGGTCCACCAGCCCGTGCCTTTTCAGCATCAGGCGCATGGCGATGTCGACGCCGCTGCCGATGGCGTTGGTGGCGACCACCTTGCCCTTCAGATCCTCGACCTTGGCGATGCCGCTGTCTTTCAGCACCATGTAGGGCTCGGAGAAATAGCCCGGCGCGCCGTCCTCGAACTCGTCGGCGATGATGCGCAGATCGCCGATCCCGGCGTTCTGGATCGCGGTGCCCAGGGTGGGATAGGTGAAGGGCACGATGTCGATCTGGTCCGAGGCCAGCGCCGTGATCATCGCCGGCGTGCCCTGGAAATGCATCGGCGCGAAGGTATAGGTCTTGCCGAGATGCAACGCCACGCCGTCCTTGGCGAACAGCACCGGTTGCAGTTCGGGCGGACATACCACCCAGCCGATGCGGATATCAGGCAGTTGATCGGCCCGCGCCGTCGCGGTACCCGCGCCCGCCGCCAGAATCGCGGCCAGCACGGCCAATAGGAAGCGTATCGGGCGCATGGCAATCCTCCCCGGGCGCGTATGGATGCGGCTTCGGTGCCGCGCTCCGGTTTCGACCGGAATCCGCTTGTTCTGGCCGCGCGCAAAATTATGATATGCCAACCATTAAGGCAATTCAGTCCTTTGCGCCCATGGCGACAAACAACGGCCTGCGCGATCTGTGCGACACCTCCGGCGTTTCCGAGGAGGCGCCTTGCCGCGCCGAGCTCGACGGCGAGGCCTATGCGGTGTTCAAGCTGGGCGGCGTCTATTACGTTCTGGCCGATGCCTGCACCCACGGCCCGGGACAGCTTAGCGAGGGTACGGTGATCGGCGGCGAAATCGAATGCCCGTTCCACCAGGGCCGCTTCGACATCAAAACCGGGCAGCCGGTGCTGCCGCCCTGCACCGAGGCGGTGCGGGCCTGGACCGCGTTCGAAGTGGACGGACGCGTCTGCATCGATCCGGCAGAGCGGCGCTGAAGGGCGGGCTGCATTCATGGCGATCTCCAAGGACGACAACGAACTGCTCACGCGTACCGGCGCAGGCACGCCGATGGGCGATTTGTTCCGGCGTTATTGGGTGCCGGCGCTGTTCGCCGATGAGCTGCCGAACCCCGATTGTCCGCCGGTGCGGGTCCAGCTGATGGGCGAGAAGCTGGTCGCCTTCCGCGATTCCATGGGCCGCGTCGGATTGCTCGACGAGTTCTGCGCCCATCGCGGCGTGTCGCTGTGGTTCGGCCGCAACGAGGAATGCGGACTGCGCTGCCCCTATCACGGCTGGAAATACGACGTCACCGGGCAATGCGTCGATCTGCCATCCGAGCCCGACGAGACCGGCATGCGATCGCGCATCAAGCTCAAATCCTACCCCTG
>DATNMV010000089.1:0-14938 GCA_035602175.1 Allostellaceae bacterium | reverse complement strand
CGACCAGCGTCATCGCGCCGCCCGACGGCGACATGGCGGCCTATATGCGCTCGCTCGGCAAGCTGTTGAAACGCGACGACGCGCTTTATTGGCCGACCCATGGGCCTTCGATCCTGGAACCCCAGAAACACGTGACGGCCTTCATCGCCCACCGGCAGGAGCGGGCGGCGGATATCCTGGCGAGCCTCGATGCGGGCGCGCAAACCATTCCGGAGATCGTCGGCCGGGTCTATGCCGGGCTCGATCCGCGCCTGGTTCCCGCCGCCGGACGCTCCGTGCTGGCGCATCTGATCGAGCTGGTCGAGCGCGGCCGCGTGCTGGCCGACGGGCCGCCCAGCCTAGGCTCGCACTATCGCCTCAAGCCCTGAGGCCTAGGCTTGGCAGGTCTGCGGATGGTCGATCGGCACGCCGTGATGATACATGCAGCAGCGCATGTGCAGCGGGCGCGTCGGCGGCGAGATCGACGGATCGGCGGTTTCCTGCTCGCAGGTCGCGAGCTGCCATTGGTAATTCTGACCTGAATTGTAATAGCCGCCGTAGGTGTTGCCGTAGGAATCGGTGGTGCCGAAAACCGGGGCACACCCGCTCAGCGCCAACAGGCAGGACAAAACGACAAGAAGCCTGGCCGTCCCGATCATGCGTCTATTCTAGCGCCCGGCTCGGTGGCAAGAAAAGGTCCGGACGCGCGAATTCGGCCAGCCGTGACAAGCGCCCCGGCATTGGCATAAGATCACCTGGAATAAGTAACAAGCCGGCAACGTCCGGCATAGGGGAGGAAATAATGATGTTAGGTCGTAAAATCGGCGCCGCTTTGCGCGTCGCTTTGGCGCTGGCGCTGGGCGTGGCGCTGGCTTACATCGCACCCGAGGCGCGCGCGCAAACCGGGGACCCGATCAAGATCGGCTTCAGCATGGCCTTGTCCGGCGGTCTTTCGCCCAACGGCAAGGCGGCGCTGCTCGCCATGCAAATCTGGGAGGCGGACCAGAACGCCAAGGGCGGGCTGCTCGGCCGGCCGGTGAAGCTTGTCTATTATGACGACCAGACCGACGCCTCGACGGTGCCGGGCATCTATACCAAGCTCTTGGACGTCGACAAGGTCGACTTGGTGGTCGGCCCCTATGCCACCAACATGATCGCGCCGGCCATGCCGGTCATCATCCAGCACAACATGACCTTCATCGGCCTCCTCGGCCTCGCCGTGAACACCGCGTTCAACTACCCCAACTACTTCGCGATGATCCCGTCGGGTCCCGATCCCAAGCAGGCCTTCACCAAAGGCTTCTTCGACACCGCCATGGCGCAGAACCCGAAGCCCAAGACCGTCGCCATCGTCGGGGCCGACGCCGAGTTCTCGAAGAACCTGACCGACGGCGCGCGCACCAACGCCCAGGCGCTCGGACTCACCATCGTCTACGACAAGTCCTATCCGCCATCGACCACCGACTACACGCCGATCCTGCGGGCGATCAACGCCACCAACCCGGATCTGATTGTCGTCGGCTCCTATCCGCCCGATACGGTCGGCATGATCAACGCCTTGGGCGAAGTCGGCACCAACGCCAAGATGTTCGGTGGCGGCATGGTCGGATTACAGAACACCTCGCTCAAGACCAAGTTGGGCCCGCTTCTGAACGGCGTCGTCAATTACGACTTCTGGCTGCCGGGTCCGAAAATGGAGTTCCCCGGCGCGCAGGAGTTGTTCACCAAGTACCAGGCCCAAGCGGCCGGCGCGGGCGTCGATCCGCTCGGCTATTACATGACGACGTTTGCCTATGCCTATCTCCAGGTGATGGCCGAGGCGGTGACCAAGACCGGCGGCCTCGACCAGCAGAAAATCGCCGATTACATCCGCGCCACCACCTTCCACACCGTGACCGGCGATGTGAAGTTCGGCGCGGGCGGCGAATGGGCGCAGTCGCGCGTGCTGCAGGTGCAGTTCCAGCACGTCACCGGAAACGACGTCGACCAGTTCAAGGGCACCCAAAAGACGGTGATCATCACCCCGGCGACCTACAAGACCGGCAACGTGATTTACCCAATGTCCGCCGCAAGGAAATAAATAAACGGGCAATAGGCGGGGGGGCCCACGCGATCGGGGGGCAAGACCAGGCGCCGGGCGGCAACGCCCGGCGCTTTTTTATCCGCAGGAACGCAGCATCTTGGCGAGGCCAGTGCCGGCGTTGAGCAGCAGCGGCAGGTCGTTGCCGCCGAGAATGAACCGCATACCCATGCCGATGGCGCGGCGCAGGATATCCTCCTGCGATACGCCGCCCATGCCCGGCCATTTGCCGTGGCGCTTGGCGGACGATATCGTCTTTTCATAGGCCGCCGAAATCCGGGCGTCGCCGACCTGGCCGGGTATGCCCATCTCCATCGCCAGGTCGTTCGATCCAACCAGCAGCACGTCGATGCCGGGAACCGCGGCGATCGCTTCCGCGTTTTCGATCGCTTCGGGCGTCTCCAGCATCGCGACCACCAGCGTCTCGGCGTTGAGGGTCTTCGCCACTTCGGCGGCGGGAGCATGGCGGTAGCCGTAATGCGGCAGGCCGCCGATGATCGAGCGGTGCCCGGCGGGCGGATATTTGAGCTTGTCGACGATCTCCTTCGCCTCTTCCACCGTGTCGACATGCGGCATGACGATGCCCCAGGCGCCGTTATCGAGCGCGCGCGTCGCCATGTCGAGCTGCATCTCCGGCACCCGCACCAGCGGCGCGATGCCGGCGTCGAGCGCGGCGGCGGAAATCTGCGCCGCGCTTTCGAGCGAGGTTGCGCCGTGTTCGAGATCGATGAAAAGCCAGTCGAAGCCGCAACTTTTCATGAGCTTGGCCACTTCCGCGGTGCGCGCCAGCCTGATGCCGATGCCGAGCGACAGCCCGCCTTCCGCGAGACGCGCGCGCGCCGGATTGCGGGGTTGATCCATCGCGTCTCTCCCGAAAATACCGGTTACTACTTGATCGCCAGCGGATTGACCGGCGACCCCACCGCGCCGGTCACCGGCAACGCGGGACCGACGAACAGGAATTCGTAACGCTGGTCGGCGGCGCAATCCTTGGCCAGCTCGGCCAGGAAGAAGATTTCGCCCAAGGTCAGCCCCATCATCGGGATCGCGATCCAGTGGAAGGGCTGGTTGACGGCGTCGGTCTCGCAGGGCCGCACCTCGACGCCCCAGGTGTCGGTGGCGATCGCCGCCACCTGCCGCGCCTGGAGCCAGTCGAGCGTGTCGAAGGCCAGGCCCGGCGCGTCGCCGCCGGAATAGCCGTCCCAATTGCCCTCGCCCAGCTTGCGTTCCATATGCCCGGTGCGCACCAGCAGATAATCGCCGCGGCGCACCGTGACGCCGGCCGCCTTCTCGGCGCGATCGAGCAGTTCGGACGTGACGGCGAAGCCGTCGGGAAGGGAATCCAGGCCCAGTAGCCGGGCGATGTCGAGCAGCACGCCGCGCCCCACCATCTTTTCGCGCGTCTTTTCGATGCCGCATTTGGCCGCGCCGGCGGTGGTCACTTCCCGACAGTCGTAACCGTTCCACATGAAGTTCTCGTAGAAGATATGCGCCAGCGAATCCCATTGCGTACCGCATTGCATCGGCATGATGACGAGATCGTCCGAGGCGCGGATCTTGCGGTGATCGAGCACGCCGGCATAGGCGTCGGTGCCGGTGCGCAGCATGACGTGGATGGGATTGAACCGGCCGAGCGCGGGATAGTTGCTCTTGCCTCCTTGCGGCCCCTTGCTGTCATAGGCCAGCGCCAGTGACATGACCTTGCCCTTGCGGACGCATTGCGCCCCGGCGACGATATCCTCCGGCCGGGTGTGGTTGAGGGTGCCGAGCTCGTCCTCCTTGCCCCAGCGCCCCCAGTTCTTCAGCCGCTCGGAGGCGGCGCGGACGTCGTCCATGGTGAGCTTGCGCGGGGCAGCCGGTGCGGTCATCGATTGTTCCTCCCTGGCCCGTCTTTGAAGGAAGACGTTGCAGAACATGCGCGATAGCGTCAAGCTCCCGCCGCCATTCGGCAGGGTCCGGCCGGCGCCGCCGCGATTAGCGCGCCGCGGCCAATGATAGAAAGAGGAGCTACGGAAATATGAAACTCGTCACTTTCGGCACCCCCAAGGCGCCGCTTCTGGGCGTGCTCGATGCGGGGCGCGGGGTCCTGAACCTCAAGAAAGCCAATCCCAAGCTGCCCGGCGACATGTTGTCGCTGATCGAAGGCGGTCCGGCCGCGCTCAAGGCCGTGAAAAAGACCTTCGCCGCCGCGCTCAAATCCAAGAAATCCGGCCTGTGGACGCCCCTGAAGAGCGTCAAATTTCTGGCGCCCATCCCGGTGCCGCGCAAGAACGTGTTCTGCGTCGGCCGCAACTACCGCTTGCACATCCTCGAGGGCGCACGCGCCCGCGGCGTCGAGCCAAACTTCCCCAAGGTGCCGGAGTTCTTTTCCAAGCCGCGCACCACGGTGGTCGGCAACGACGCTCCCGTCTTGCGCCATGCCGCCAACACCCAAAAGCTCGATTACGAGGTCGAGCTCGCCGTCGTCATCGGCAAGCGCGTGCGCGACCTGAAGCCCGAGAAAGCGATGTCGGCGGTGTTCGGCTACACCATCGTCAACGACGTCACCGCGCGCGACGCACAACAGGCCCATGGCCAGTGGTTCAAGGGCAAGAGCTTCGACAGCTTCTGCCCGATGGGGCCGTACATCGTCACGGCGGACGAGTTCGGCAATCCCAGCGGCCACCGGATTTCGCTCAAGGTCAACGGCCAGATCCGGCAGGATTCCAACACCTCCGACCTGCTGTTCGACGTACCGGCGATCATCGCATATCTTTGCGCCAGCCTGACGCTCGAACCCGGCGACGTCATCGCCACCGGCACGCCTTCGGGCGTGGCGCTCGGCATGACGCCGCAGCTCTGGCTCAATGTCGGCGACGTGGTCGAAGCCGAGGTCGAGGGCATCGGGACTTTGAGGAACAAGATCGTCGAAGGATGAGCCTTGAGCCGCCGGGACCCGTCCCGGCCCTGCCACCGCGAACCATCCACCTTTTCCTGCTGCAACGCTTTGCCGGCGGCATCGCGATGCAAATGCAGGCGGTGGCGGTGGGCTGGTACGTTTACGCCCTCACCTCGAGCCCGCTCGATCTGGGTTTCATCGGCCTGGTGCAATTCGTGCCGGCGGTGGGGCTGGCGCTGGTCGCCGGCCATGTCATAGACCGCTATCCGCGGCGATTCGTGCTGCTCGGCGCGCAGGCGCTGGAGCTGGCTTGCTATATCGCGCTGGCGGCGATCGCCTATACCGGCATCGGTTCGATCGGGCTCGTATTCCTGATCGTGGCCGGGCTCGGCGTCGCCCGCGCCTTCGACAGCCCCGCCCAAGCGTCGCTGCTGCCCGGGCTGGTGCCGACCGCGGCGTTTCCGCGCGCCGCCGCCTGGAGCTCGATGGCGACCCAGGCCTCGGTGGTGCTCGGTCCGGCGGCGGGCGGCTTGATCTACATCCTGGGCGAGGCGGTGCCTTTCGCCGTGGCGGCGGCGCTCGCCTCGGTCGCCATGCTCGCCGTGTTTTGCATCAACGAGCGGCATGTCGAGCGCGCCACGGCGCCGTTGTCCTGGAAAACCCTCAGCAGCGGCATCGATTTCATCCGTCACCACCAGGCGGTGCTGGGCGCGATCTCGCTCGACCTGTTCGGCGTGCTATTCGGCGGCGCCACCGCGCTGTTGCCGATTTTCGCCCGCGACATTCTGATGATCGGCCCGGTCGGGCTGGGCCTGATGCGCAGCGCCCCGGCGGTGGGCGCGCTAACCACCGGCCTGATACTGACGCGCTGGCCGCTGTCGCGGCATATCGGCACGCGCATGCTGATCGCGGTGGCGATTTTCGGCGTCGCGACATTGATCTTCGGCGTATCGCGCTGGACGCCGCTGTCCTTCGCCGCGCTGATCTGCGTCGGCGCGTCCGACATGGTGAGCGTGGTGACGCGCAACACCCTTGTGCAGACCGAGACGCCCGACGCCATTCGCGGCCGAGTGAGCGCGGTCAACACCGTGTTCATCGGCACCTCGAATCAATTGGGCGAATTCGAATCGGGATTGACCGCCGCCTGGTTCGGGCCGGTGGGCTCGGTGGTGTTGGGCGGCGTCGCTACGGTGCTGATCGCCGGACTTTGGGCCTGGCGCCTGCCGGCGCTCCGCCGCATGGACCGCTTCAACACTGCCGCGCGCTAGGCGCGGCGCCGTGGACAGGCGCGCGAGCGCCGTGCCAGGATCGCCGCCTGATAAAATCAAAACCGGGGGAGGAAAACGTGCTGACACTCTATTACGCGCCCGGCGCCTGCTCGATGGCGGCGCATATCGTGCTCGAGGAAGGCGGCGAGAAATATGAGCCGCACAAGGTCAACCTCGCGCAAGGCGAGCAACGGATGCCCGAGTATCTCAAGATCAATCCGCAGGGCCGCGTCCCCGCCCTCGGCCTCGATGACGGCACGGGACTGGCCGAGAACACCGCCATCCTGCCCTATCTCGGCAAGCGCTTTAAATTATGGCCGACCGACCCGATGACCGAGACGCGTGCCCTGTCGCGCATCGGGTTCTTCGCTTCGACCGTTCATCCGGCGCACGGTCATATCGGCCGGCCCGAGCGTTATGCCAGCGACAAGGCGGCACAGGAAGACGTCAAGGCGATGGGGCTCAAGACCTTCGACAAATGTCTCAAAGACATCGACAGCTATTACGCCGGCAAGGAATGGTTGCTCGGTTCCTATTCGGTAGTCGATCCCTACGCCCTCGTCTTCTATGCCTGGGGCGTGCGCCGCGAACTGCCGATGGCCGAATTGAAGAACTACACCGCCTTCAAGGACCGCATGCTGAAACGCCCGGCGGTGCAGCGCGTGGTCGAGGACGAGAAGGTTAAGCTCTGAGGGCGCCTTCTCACTTCGTCCTGGCGACGCGCCGCGACCACAGCTCATAGGAACGGTTGAGCGTCTTGTCCTGACTCTCCTTGGTGCTTTTGGCCTCGCCGGGGCTGAGATAGGTCACGGGCCCGAGGCGGATGGCCTCGCTTTGCAGCTTGGCGTTGGTCTCGGCGTAGACCGCGCGATAAACCGCGTGGCGGAGGGTCTGCCCGACCGCGACCGAACCGTGGCCGCGCATCAGCGCCACCACCGCACCGCCCAGCGTCTTGGCCAGCGCGTCACCCAGCTTGACGCTGTCGATCAGCATGTTGCTGGCATCGCCGGCGCTGCGCCGGATCTCGAACACCGGCACGTCGTCACCGAGAAATCCGCTCATGTGATAGACCGGGCGCAGCTTCTGCGGCGTGATGCCGAAGGGGATGATGCTGGGCGAATGGCTGTGCACCACCGAGGTCACATCGGGCCGCGCCTTGTAGATCGAGCCGTGGATGAAGCGTTCGAGATAAACCGTGCGGCCACGCGGGTCGATCGGCGCACCGTCGAGATCGAACTGCATGATGTCCTTTGGCGTCACCAGCCCCGGCGCCATGCTGCGTGCCAGCAAGAAGCGGCCGGGATCGCGCGGGTCGCGGATGCTGACATGGCCGAAACCGTCGACCACGCCCTGGTCGAACAGGATGCGGTTGGCGACGGCGAGTTCGGCCGCCTGTTCCGGATCGATCTTGCCCTTGGCCATGTTTCCCCCGGTTATTTCATTTGCCGCGGAATTGCGGCGCGCGCTTGTTGAGGAAGGCGTCCATGCCTTCGCGGAAATCCTTGCTCATGTAGCACATCAGCACCAGGTCATCGCCCTCGCCTTTCGGGATACGCGGCATCAGGCGGCGCAGCGCCTCCTTGGTGGCGCGCAGGGTCAAGGGCGCGTGGGATGCTACCGCGCGCGCGACCTCTTCCGCGCGTTGCATGAGATTTGCCGGCTCGGCCACCACCTCGGTGATCAAGCCGATGGCGTGCGCCTCGGGCGCTTCGACCAGCCGCGCATTGAAGATCAGATCCTTCACCCGCCCCGCGCCCACCAGCGCGCACAGCCGGGCATAATTTCCCATCGACAGGCAATTGCCCAGGGTGCGCGCCACCGGAAAGCCGAAGCGCGCATTGGCGGCCGCGATGCGCAGATCGCAGGCGGCGGCGATGCCGCCGCCGCCACCGGTGCAGGCGCCCTGGATGGCGGCGATGGTGGGCAGCGGGCAGGTTTCGAGCGCGGTCAGCACGCGGTCGATGCGGGCCTCGTATTCGAGCGCATCCTCGGGCTTGTTGAACGCCTTGAATTGCGAGATGTCCGTGCCCGAAGCGAATGCCTTTTCGCCGGCGCCGGTGAGCAGCAGAACCCGGATGGCGGGATCCTTGGGCGCCTCGGCGCAGATCTGCGCCAAGCGGTCATACATGGCGAAGGTGAGCGCGTTGCGCGCCTGCGGCCGGTTGAAGGTGATGCGGCCGATGCCGTCGCGGATTTCGTAGAGGAGTTCGTCGCTCAAGGGCGTGTCTCCATCATGTTTCAGGGTTCGTAAATGGGCGGGAAAGCGACCTTACTACGCCATCCCGGCATGGCTTCTCAACCTTGTTGAGGGAGCTTTTAGGGCTGCCCGCGGCGATTATCCGTGGCAATATGCGAGAAGGAGCCGTCCGCGCGGGAGATCGACATGCCGCTGTCCCATATCGAACATTTCCTGATCCAGTCGCCCGACATCGACGCGACCCGCGACTGGTACGTGAAGGTCCTGAGCATGCGCGACGGGCCGCATCCCGATTTCGGCTTTCCCGTGCATTGGCTTTATCTGGGCGACGAGCCAGTGATTCACCTAGCCGAGGGCGGCGCCGGTGTTTCGCAAAACCGGTTGCGATACCTCGGCCAGCAATCCAATGCCACCGAGGGCACCGGCGTGATCGACCACGTCGCCTTCCGCGCCACCGGCCTCAGCGAGATGATCGCCCATCTGCAAAAGCTCAAGATCGAATTCAAGGAGCGCCAGGTGGACGACCAAGGTCTCTATCAGCTTTTCCTGTTCGATCCCAACGGAGTCAAGGTCGAGCTCAACTACCAGGCCGCCGAGTCCAAGGGCCGGCGCGCCGCGGTGATGGCGAGCGATTACCGCTGAGTCCCGATAAGCCGAGCACAATCAAGGTCTAGGCAACTCCGGACGCGCTCTCTATAGTCCTTCGCAAGCGCAGGAGGATTTCTTTGCAAAGCAACAACGGCAAGTCACGGACGCGGCGGCGCACGGCGAAAGAGCACGGGCCCGACCCGGTCGATGTCCACGTCGGCCAGCGTTTGCGCATCGGGCGCGAGCTTGCCGGTTTGACCCAGACCGGCATCGGCAAAGAGCTCGGCATGAGCTTCCAGGTGGTGCAGAAATACGAGCAGGGTGAAATCCGCATTTCCGCTAGCCGGCTCTATCAGCTCGCCCAGTTGCTGGCGAAGCCAGTGTCCTATTTCTTCGAGGGGCTTGAATCCGCGGCCACCAATGCTGCGCCGCCGCCCGAGCAGGGCATCGTGCGGCGCGAGATCGAACTGGTGCGCGCCTTCCGCTCGATCGACAACCCCGAGGTGCAGCAGCGCCTGTTGCTGTTGATGCGGGACGTCGGCGAGCGCCAATCGGCGTGACGCAAGCCGAAACGAGACTGGTATGACCGAAATCAAGCCGCTGATGGCCGGCAAACGCGGCCTCGTCATGGGCGTCGCCAACGAGCGCTCGATCGCCTGGGCGATTTCCAAGGCGGTGCACGCCCACGGCGCCGAGCTCGCCTTCACCTATCAGGGCGACGCGCTGGGCAAGCGCGTCAAGCCGCTGGCCGACAGCGTCGGCGGCAAGGTGCTGGGCGATTGCGACGTCGGCAACGAGGCGAGCGTGGCGGCGATTTTCGAATCCCTCGCCAAGCATTGGGACGGGATTGATTTCCTCGTTCATGCCATCGCCTATTCCGACGCCAACGAACTGCGCGGCCTCTATGTCGACACCACGCGCACCAATTTCCTGAAGAGTCTGGAAATCTCCTGCTACTCCTTCACCGATCTGTGCCGCCGAGCCGTGCCGCTGATGCCCAATGGCGGCAGCCTGCTGACGCTCAGCTATCTCGGCGCCGAGCGCGTCATGCCGCATTACAACGTCATGGGCGTGGCCAAGGCCGCGCTCGAGGCGTCGGTGCGCTATCTCGCAGTCGATCTCGGCGGCAAGAACATCCGCGTCAACGCCATATCGGCCGGGCCGATCAAGACGCTGGCGGCATCGGGCATCGGCGATTTCCGCTATATCCTGAAGTGGAACCAGTACAACGCGCCCTTGAAGCGCAATGTCGCGCTCGAGGAGGTTGGCAATGCCGGCCTCTATCTACTGAGCGGCCTTTCCAACGGCGTCACCGGCGAGGTGCATCACGTCGATTCCGGCTATCATGTCGTCGGCATGAAGGCGGTGGATGCGCCCGACATTACGACGGTCTAGCGAGGGACCATGTCCGGCAACGGTTTCGGCACCATCTTCCGCTTTACGACATGGGGCGAAAGTCACGGGCCGGCCATCGGCTGCGTGGTCGAGGGCGTGCCGCCGCGCATCCCCTTGTCCGAGGCCGACATCCAGCCCTGGCTCGACAAGCGCCGGCCGGGATCCTCGCGCTTTACCACCCAGCGCCAGGAAAGCGACAAGGTTCAGATCCTGTCCGGCGTGTTCGAAGGCCAGACCACCGGCGCGCCGGTGATGATGCTGATCGCCAACGAGGATGCGCGCTCCAAGGATTACGACGCGATCAAGGACCAGTTCCGTCCCGGTCACGCCGATTACACCTATTGGGCCAAATACGGCATCCGCGACTACCGCGGCGGTGGTCGCGCCTCGGCGCGTGAAACCGCGTCGCGGGTCGCCGCCGGCGCCATCGCGCGCAAAATCCTGGGAAACACGGTGACGATCCGGGGCGCGCTGGTTCAGATCGGCCCGCACGCGATCGACCGCAAGCGGTGGGACTGGAAAGCGGTCGGCGAGAATCCGTTCTTCAGCCCCGATGCCGGGATGGTGAAGAAATGGGAAGAGTTCCTCGACGAGACGCGCAAGGCGGGCTCTTCCGCCGGCGCGATCATCGAGGTACAGGCCGCGGGCGTTCCGGCCGGATGGGGCGATCCCATCTACGACAAGCTCGACGCCGATCTCGCCAAAGCGATGATGGGCATCAACGCGGTCAAAGGTGTCGAGATCGGCGCCGGCATGGGCGCGGCGGCGCTTTCGGGCGAACAGAACGCCGACGAAATGCGCATGAAGGGCGGCAAAATCGCGTTCCTGTCCAATCACGCTGGCGGCATACTGGGCGGGATTTCCACCGGCCAGGACATCGTCCTGCGCTTCGCGGTCAAGCCGACCAGCTCGATCCTCAAGCCCTTGAAAAGCGTCGACCGTTTCGGCAAGGAGATCGAGGTCTCGACCAAGGGCCGCCACGATCCCTGCGTCGGCATCCGCGCCGTGCCGGTGGGCGAAGCGATGATGGCCGTGGTACTGGCCGATCATATGCTGCGCCACCGCGCACAATGCGGCTGACCGCGCCGCCGGGAGGCCGTCGGGAAACGGTTGCGGCATGACCAATGTCGCCCAGGCCCTGGCCAGCGCCTTCCAGCATTTCCAAGCCGGCCGCCTGCCCCAGGCCGAGGCGCAATGCCGGCAGATCCTGGCCATCGACCCGCGCCAGCCTGACGCGTTGTTCTTCCTGGGGTTGATTGCGCATCAGCGCGGCAAACCCGACGCGGCGATCGAATTCATCGGCAAGGCGATCGCGCGCAACGCCAAATCCCCGCTCTATCACAACGTGCTGGGCCTGGCCCAGCGCGCCGCCGGCAAGCCCGGCGAAGCGATCAAATCCTACCGTCGCGCGCTCGCGCTCGATCCCAAGAACGTCGACGCACATGTCAATCTCGGCAACGCGCTGCAGTCGAAACGCGACCTGGCGGGAGCGGTCGAGAGCTTCCGTCGCGCGATCGCAATCGAACCCGGCCTCGCCGAGGCGCATTTCAATCTCGGCGGCGCGCTTCTGGCCCAGAACGATCTGGCCGCCATCGACGCCTATCGCCGGGCGATCGCGCTCAAGCCCGATTACGCCGAGGCGTACAACAATCTCGGCCTGGTGCTGCGCAAGCAGGGCCAGCCGTCGGAGGCGGAAGCGGCGTTCCGCCGCGCGCTCGCGCTCAAATCCGGCTTCGCCGAAGCGCTGGTCAATCTCGGCAATGTGCTGGCCGAGCGCGGCAATATCCGCGAGGCGATCACCTGTTTGCGCCAGGCGTTGGCGCTCGACCCCGGCAATGCCGCGGCGCATTCCGACCTGATCTTCAATCTGAACTTCGATCCAAAGATTGGGCCCGAGGAACAACAAGCCGAGCGCCGCCGCTGGTGGGAGGCGCATGGCAAGCGCTATGCGCCCGCCGCGACGCCGCGTCTCCGCGATCCCGACCCGGAACGGCGGCTGCGCGTCGGTTATGTCAGCGCCAATTTCCGCAGCTACGCCGCGACTTACGCCTGCGGCGGCGTGCTCACCCATCATGACAAAACGCGGTTCGAGATCTTCTGCTATTCCGACACCACCCTGGAAGACGAGTTGACCGTCCGGCTGCGACAAGGCGCCGACCATTGGCGCGAAACCACCGGCATGTCCGACGAAGCGATGGCCGAACAGATCCGCCAGGACAAGATCGACATCCTGGTCGATCTCACCGGCCACATGGTGGGGCAGCGCCTGCTGGTCTTCGCGCGCAAACCCGCGCCGATCCAAATGACCGGCTGGGGCGAGCCGACCGGCACCGGCCTCGCCACCATGGACTATCTTCTGGGCGACACGGTGCTGGTTCCCGAAAGCGAGCGGCGCCTGTTGGCCGAGCGGGTAATCGACCTTCCCGGCGTGCTGGGTTATTGGATGCCCGAGACTTTGCCCGAGCCGGGAACGCTTCCGGCCTTGACCAATGGTTTCATCACCTTCGGCTCCTTCAACCGCCGCTCCAAGCTGTCCGACGGGGCGCTGCGAAGCTGGTCGCGAATTTTGAGAGCGGTGCCTAACTCGCGCCTGCTGCTCAAGACCAAGGGGTTCGAGGACCCCGCGCAGCAATCAGGCATCCGCGCCGTGCTGGCCGAAGGCGGCATCGCGCCCGACCGCGTGCGCTTTCTCGGCCAGGGCGCGCGCCAAGCGCATTTCGAAGCTTATCGGGAAATCGATCTCGCGCTCGATCCCTTCCCGCATGGCGGCGGCATGACCGCGCTCGACGCGGTGGCCATGGGCGTGCCGGTCGTGAGCATGGCGGGGCAGACGATCTGCTCGCGCGTGGCGGCGGGATGCCTGACCGCGCTCGATCTGGCCGAATTCATCGCATTCGATGAAAAAGCCTATGACCATATCGCCGTCGCGGCGGTAAAGAATCTCGATTTGCTGATGCGGCTGCGGGGCGAACTGCGTCAACGCTTGATGAGCTCGGCCATCGGCGACTCCCGGCGTTACGCCGGCGCGGTCGAGGCCGCTTATCGCGATGCCTGGCGGCGCGCCTGTGTGGACGCAACGGCCTAGATAAGGGAGACTGGCGGAATGCGCCGCATTGCTTTCGGCTTCCTTGCCGTCATCGGCGGTCTGGTCGTGCTGACCGGGCTGACGGGGTTGGGCGTTTTTCTCTGGATCAAGCTCGCCGCTCCGGGCGTGCCGCCCGACACCATCTTGACGCTGGAAATCACCGGCACGCTGCCCGACGCTCCGCCGGATAAAAGTCTCGCTAATCTGCTTGCCGGCAAACAGCAGACGCTCGGCGACGTGCTCGGCGCGCTTGGGCGCGCCGGCGCCGATCCGCGAGTCAAAGGCTTGGCGCTGCGCATCGGCGGCGGCGCGCTGAATCTCGCCCAGGTGCAGGAATTGCGCGACGCTATCCGGGATTTTCGCGTGAAGGGCAAACCCGCCTTTGCCTTCAGCGACAGCTACGGCGAATTCGAATCCGGCACCGCCGCCTATTACCTCGCTTCGTCCTGCGACGAGATTTGGCTGCAGCCGCTGGGCCTGCTGAGCCTGGTGGGCTTGCGCGCCGAGCAGCCTTTCTTCCGCGGTTCGCTCGACAAGATCGGCGTCGTGCCGCGCTTCGACAAGCGCGAGGATTACAAGACGGCGATGAACATGCTGACCGAGACCGGCATGACCCCGCCGCATCGCGAGGAAACTCTCTCGCTGCTCACTTCGCTGCGCGGCCAGATCGTGGCCGGGATCGCGGATGGCCGAAAGCTCGATCCGGCCGTGGTCGGCAACCTGATCGATAACGGCCCCTATCTGGCGCAAGAGGCGCTCGACAATCATCTCATCGATCATGTCGACTATTGGGACGAAGCGCTCGCCGCGCTCGAGGCGCGCGCCGGCGCCGACGCCAAGCCGTTACAACTGGCGCATTACCTCGACCGCGTCGAGGCACCGCACAGCAAGGGACCGGTGATCGCGCTGATCTATGCCGACGGGCTGATGGTGCGGGGCAAGAGCAGCGACCAGGCGCTTTTGGGCAACGGCACGATGGGATCGGAAAGCGTCATCCATGCCTTCCGCGTGGCCGAGCGCGATCAGGCCGTGCGCGCGATCTTGTTCCGCATCGACAGCCCCGGCGGCTCGGCGGTGGCGGCGGAATCGATCTGGAACGAGGTCGCGGCGGCGCGCGCTTCCGGCAAGCCGGTGATCGTCAGCATGGGCGCGGTCGCCGGCTCGGGCGGCTATTACATCGCCGCCTCGGCCAACAAGATCGTCGCCGAACCCGCGACCTTGACCGGCTCGATCGGCGTGCTCGCCGGCAAGGTTTTGATCAACGGCCTGTCGGACAAGCTGGGCGTCACCTGGGACACGGTCGATACCGGCGGCAACGCCGCGATGTTCAGCCCGATCCAGGATTTCACGCCCCAGGGCCACGCGCGCTTCGAGGCGATGCTCGACGACGTCTATGCGGGCTTCAAAACGCGGGTCGCCGCCGGCCGCCAGATGGACGCGAACTGGGTCGAGAAAGTGGCCAAGGGCC
>DATNMV010000088.1:0-10173 GCA_035602175.1 Allostellaceae bacterium | reverse complement strand
CACGGTCGTGACCATCGATGAGGCGCCCCCGCCCGCCGAGCTGGAGATGGGAGCGGCGCCGATGCGCCGCATCGGCATTTTCCTGTCGCTGCTCGACGTCCACATCAACCGCGTGCCGGCCGCCGGAAAGGTGGTGAAGCTCGCCTACCGGGACGGGAAATTCCTCAACGCCAGCCTCGACAAGGCCTCGGCCGAGAACGAGCGCATGGCGATCCGCCTCAAGACGGCGGACAGCGACATCGCCGTGGTGCAGATCGCGGGCTTGGTCGCGCGGCGCATCGTCTGCAACCTGGTCGAGGGGCAGGAGGTGGCGGCCGGACAGCGCTTCGGCCTGATCCGTTTCGGCAGCCGGGCCGATCTCTATTTGCCGCTGGCGGTGGCGCATTTCGCGGTGATGGGACAACGCATGATCGGCGGCGAGACGGTGATCGCCGATCTGTTCGCCCGCGAAGCCGCGCGTTCCGGCGTGGTGCATTGACATGGCGCTGAAACGTCCGCGTCGCTTGCGCGTTAAGCGGATTCCCCGGTTTTCGCTCAACCGGCTGATCCCAAACATCCTGACGCTGCTGGCGCTGTGCGCCGGCATGACCGCGATCCGCCTGGCGCTGCTCAACCGCTTCGAGCCCGCCGCCGGCGCCGTCATCGTCGCCGCCGTGCTCGACGGCATCGACGGACGCATCGCGCGGCTTTTGAAGGGCACCTCGACCTTCGGCGCCGAACTCGATTCGCTGTCGGATTTCGTCAGCTTCGGCGTGGCCCCGGCGACCCTGCTTTACATCTGGACCATGGATGGGCTGCACGGCATCGGCTGGGCGCTGTCGCTGTTGTTCACGGTGTGCTGCGCGCTGCGCCTGGCCCGCTTCAACACCCAGCTCGGCTCGGACCTGCCCTCCTACGCCACCAACTTCTTCACCGGCGTGCCGGCGCCGGCCGCCGCCGGGCTGGTGATGCTGCCGATGTTCTTTTATTTCGAGACCGAGGCGGATTTCTTCCGCTCGCCGATCCTGAACGGCATCGTACTGGCGCTGGTGGCGGCGCTGATGGTGAGCCGCGTGCCCACCTTCTCCTTCAAGAGCTTCCGCATCCCGCGCGAATGGGTGCTGCCGATGCTGCTGCTGCTGGCGGCGATGGCGGCTTTTCTCACCACCGAACCCTGGATCACGCTGTTGATCGTGGGCGCGCTCTATATCGGCTCGATCCCGTTCAGCATCCATTCCTATGGCCGCCTGCGCCGCGCCTCGGCGCCGCCCATCTTCCCCAATCTCTTCTCCTAAGCCCCCGATCAAGCGGCTGTGATGTGCGCCCCGGGCGTCGGCGTGCTAGAAGCCGCCATTCCGCTCGAGTCCGGCGTCAAACCCCTGCCAAACGGCGGTTTTTCCAAGGGAGCAAGATTGATGCGCAAGCACGCCTTTTTGATCGCGGCCTTGATGGCCGCCCTCGTGTTGCCCGCCTGCATGCAGCAGCAGCCGGCGCCGGCCCCCGCGCCGCCGCCCCCGCCGACCCGGGTTATCATCCGCGGCACGGTCGACAGTTTCAGCCAACAGACCCTGGTGGTGAAGACGCATGACGGCAGCAAGACCGCCATCGCGCTCGCTGCCAATTACTCGGTCCGCGGCGTCGCCAACCGGCCGCTCGGCAGCATCAAACCCGGCGACTATATCGCCGCGGCCACGCGCACGGGCACCGACGGCAAGCAGCACGCGATCGAGGTGCATATCTTCCCTGAGAGCCTGCGCGGGCAAGGCGAGGGCCAACGCCCCGGGGACATCCAGCCCAACAGCCTGATGACCAACGCCACGGTGGGCCAGGTGACCAAGACGGCCAGCGGCGGCGCGATGCTGACCCTGACCTATAAGGGTCAATCCACGGATGTCATCGTCGGGCCGAAAGTGCCGGTGGTGGCCTATGTGCCCGGCGATTCGAGCCTCCTCAAAAAGGGCAAGACGGTCGTCGTCTTCGCGCAGAAGAACCCGGATGGCAGCCTGACCTCCGCCACCGTCGCCGCCGAGAAGAACGGCGTCAAGCCGCCGATGTAACGCGACGGCGGCGCAACGCCGCTGCCCACGTCAAATCGCGTTGACAGAAGGACGCGCGAGCTATTCTGATCCTCCTTGTGGGGAGAAAAAATCGGAATGGCGGCGCGTGATCCGGTCATTATCGTCGGCGGCGGCCCGGCCGGGCTGGCGGTAGCGACCCAGCTTGCTCTCAAAGACGTCGACGTGGTGGTGCTCGAAGCCGAGCCGAAACTGCCGCGTGACCTGCGCGCCGGCAGCTTTCACCCGCCCACCATCGAAATGCTCGACACCATCGGCGTCGGCCAGGAATTCCTGTCCTTGGGTTATCGCGTGCCGCGCTGGCAGCTTCGCGGCCGCAAGGAAGGCGTGATCGTCGAGTGGGATTTGTCGCTGATCGCGGACGTCACGCCCTATCCCTTTCGCTTCCATTGCGAGCAGTTCAAACTGACCCCGCTGCTGCAGAAACGTTTCGAGGGGCTGGGCGGCAAGGTGCATTTCGCCCACCGCTTTCTCGACGCGACTCAAGATTCGGACGGGGTCGCGGCGCGGGTCGAGACCCCGGGCGGGATCGAAGTAATCCGCGGCAGCTATCTGGTCGGCGCCGATGGCGGGCGCAGCGCGGTGCGCCACGGCATGGGCGTCGCCTTCGAGGGCTTCACCTGGCCCGAGCGTTTTCTGGTCATCGGCATCGACCGCGATCTGGGGCCGCAGGGCTACACCATGAACGCCTATGTTTCCGACCCGGTCGATTGGTCGGCGATCTTCAAGATGCCGCATGAAGGACCGCCCGGATTGTGGCGCGTGCTGTTCCCGACCGATTCCAACGTGCCCGAGGAAGAGGTGCTCGATGCCGGCTTCATCGAACGCGCGGCGCAGAATTTCCTGCCTTGGGACCGGCCCTACGGTATCGTCCATAAATCGACGTATCGCGTGCATCAGCGGGTGGCGAGCGACTTCCGCCGGGGCCGGTTCCTGCTGGTGGGCGACGCGGCGCATCTCAACAACCCGTTGGGCGCCTTCGGCCTCAACGGCGCGCTGCATGCCGCCTTCAACCTGGCGCCGAAGCTGACGAGCGTGTGGCGCGGCGAAGCGCCCGAGATTCTGCTCGATCAATATGTCCGCCAGCGCCGCGCCGCCAACGTCGAATTCGTGCAGGCGCAGTCGATCCACAACAAGCAGCTGCTCGAGGAACGCGACCCCGCTTTGCGCGCCGATCGACTCGACGCGTTGCGGCGCATCGCATCCGATCCCAAGCAACAAAGAGACTACCTGCTCAAGAGCTCAATGATCTGGAGCGTCCGGCACGCCGCGGCTATCGCGTGAGAACCGGCGAAAAACCGCCGCCGCCGGCCGGGAATCCGCAGCCAAGACCAAGGCTTTATTGACAAGACCGCCGGCTTAGCGTTGCATTCCCCGATGCGGCTTTCGCGCTATTTTCTCCTGCTGGCGACGGTGTGGGTGATCGCCATGACGTGGCGCATTTATCCGCAATTCGGCGACGGGCTGCGCATCGACGGGCGGGTAACCACGGTCGAGGACTATGTCGACGATTCCTGCAGCCAGCGCGTCGGTCCCGCAGCCCAGACCTGCCTGGCCGAAGCGGCGGGCGAGGCGCAGATCCTGTTGCGGCGGGAGCAGGGCAAGTCGATCCTGCTGATCACCGCGCCCATTCTGCTTTATCTCCTGGCTTATCTGCCGCGGCAGCTCGCCGGCTTGACCGCGGGGCGGCGTTTGCGTCTGCCGCGCGCCGTCCTGTTCGCGCTTTGCGCCGGGTTGTGGGCCTTGGCGCCCCTGGCCGCGCGCGCCGGCGAGCAGAACCAGGAGAGCGAAGAGAAATGGCACGCGGCCGACCTTTGCACGCGCGCCGCGTTCACGAAGTTCCCCGACTATACGACCGAAGGCAATGTACGGCGCGAGAACTACCGGCGCGCCTGTCTGCGCTTCAACGGCCTGCCGACCCCGGACGGCCCGGCGGCGGCGCAATCGAACTAGCCTTACTTCGGGTTCAGCGGTTTTTGCCCTGCCCGGGCGCCAGCGACGCCGCGACCCAGGGCCCGACCTGGCTGAACACCTGATGCGTCGCATTGTCGATGGCCTCGACCACGGCGGGCACGGCATTGGACGAGGCCGGCACCGTCGCGACGAAATCCTTCTCGGCGGCGATTTCGCCGTTGATCCTGACCAGCTTGAAATCGATTTCGACGCGGGCTTGAGTCGCGCCGCCGCGGATTTCCGCCTCAAAATGCCGGAGATCCGAGTTCAAGGTTTCGTCCGCGCGCAAGTTTACCGAGCTGCGCGCCACGGCGGCGAACAAACCGGAACGCTCGAGCGTCTCGACCAGCATCGATTGCAGCAACTGAGGCGCGTAATCGGTCCAAGCGGCGTCGGCGTAATACTCCAAGGTGGTCGGGCTTTGCGTCAGCGCGATCCGAATGCTGTCGAGTGCGGCGGTCGATTGCGGCACGGTGACCAGGAGCTGGAGCGGCAGCCTCGATTTGGGCGCGGTGGCCGGCGCCGGCGCGGGAGTCAGGCTGTAAAGATCGGGAGAAGGCGGCGGTTTGGGCAGCACGCTGCCGCAGGCCGCCAGCAACGGGACCAGCACGGCAAGCGCGAGAAGACGGGGTGTGCGCATCACTTTGGGTTGTAGCCTTTCTGCTGGTCGCCGTAGAGCAGCCGCGTCGGATCGCGTTGCAGCGAATCGGCGAGATGCGACAACTGGGTGACCAGGCCCTGCGCCTGCGTGATCAGCTGGTCGAAGCGGGATACGGTCCCCGACATCTCGCCCAATATCGCGCCGATGTCCTGCTTATGCAGGGCGGCGACATCCGTCACCTGGCGCAGATTGTCGAGGGTCTGGCTCAACGCCACGCGGTTCTTATCGTTGGTGATGTCATTGAGCTGATCGGCCAGGATCGAAAGTTTCCCAAGGATTTCGGGCGCCGCGTTGACGACCTGCTCGAGTTGCGAATGCTGCGCGGTGATCACGGGATAGGGCTGGTCATCCTGCGCCACGAGCTGGGGCGCGGCGCTGTTGAAGCCGGTGATCTCGACATAGGCGCCGCCGGCGAGGCCCTGCAACTCGAGCTGGGCGACCGCGTCGCTCTTGATGAGGATGGTGGGCTTGACCTCGATGGTGACGCGCACGCGCTGGAGATTGTTCGGATCGATCCCGATGTCGTGGACGCGGCCGATGGGCACGCCGTTGTAACGCACGGTCGAGCCGCTATCGAGCCCGGCGACCGAGCCTTCGAAATAGATGTCGTAGCGCGCCGCCTGGGCGTTGAACTGGGCCTGGACCAGCCACAGCACGCCGCCGACGAGCAGCGCGATGAGGGCCAACACGAACCCTCCGACCAGGACATATTCGGCGCGCGTTTCCATGTCCTAACGATGCCTTTCCCTTTTTGGGCCCGAATAGGACCCGATCCTCCGGTCTCGCATGGCCCGCTTCCCTATTCTTCCTTCCCGGTGGCCCGCGCCGCCCGGCCCCGCGGCCCGCAAAAATAGGCCTGAATCCACGGATGGGGATCGCGAACCAGTTCCGCCATTGTGCCGATTTTGAGACGGTTGTCGACGAGCACGGCGATGCGGTCGGTGATCGCCTTGAGGCTGTCGAGATCATGCGTCACCAGGAACACGGTGAGGCCCAGCCCCTCCTTGAGATCGCGCACCAGGGTGTCGAATTCGGATGCCGCGATCGGATCGAGGCCGGACGTCGGCTCGTCGAGAAACAGCAGGGTTGGATCGAGCGCCAAGGCGCGGGCCAGGCCGGCGCGTTTGCGCATGCCGCCCGACAGCTCCGAGGGGTATTTGCGTCCGCTATCCGCCGGCAAGCCCACCAGCGCCAGCTTGACGGCGCAAATTTCGTCCATCAGGCCGGGCGGCAGGTTGAGGTTCTCGCGCAGCGGCACCTGGATGTTCTCGGCCACGGTGAGCGAGCTGAACAGCGCGCCGTCCTGGAACAGCACGCCCCAAAGCGATTCGATCCGCCTGAGCGCGGCGCCGCCATGCGTGTTGACCTCCTGGCCGAACACCTCGATCGAACCCGCGGTGGGCGTCGTCAGCCCGACGATGGTCCGCAGCAGCACCGATTTGCCGGCGCCCGAGGCGCCGACCACGCCCAAGACCTCGCCCGCGAACAGATCGAGATCGAGGTTGTGGTGAATCACCCGCCCACCGATGCGGGTTTCGAGGCCGCGCACGCGCACCACGGGCGCGCCGCGGCGCGCCTCAGATGCGGAGGAACGAGAAGAGGATGGAGAAGGCGGCATCGAGCACGATCACCAGGAAAATGGATTGGACGACGGAAAGCGTAGTATGACGGCCGACGCTTTCGGCGCTGCGCGCGACCGACAGGCCCTCGTTGCAGCCGATAAGCGCGATACAGGCGCCGAAGAACGGCGACTTGATGATACCGAGCCAGAAGCTCCAAAGCGAGACCGCGCCCCGCAGCTGTTCCGCGAACACCGGAAAGGGGATGCCGAGATCGGCCCAGCAGATGAAGGCGCCGCCCGCGATGCCCATGAGATTGGCGTAGAACGTCAGCAGCGGCAGGGTAAGGACCAGCGCCAGGAGCCGCGGCAGAACCAGCAGCTCGATCGGATCGAGGCCCAGGACACGGATGGCGTCGATTTCCTCGTTCACCACCATGGCGCCGATCTCGGCGGTGAAGGCGCTGCCCGAGCGGCCGGCGAGAATGATCGCGGTCAAGAGCACGCCCAGCTCGCGCAGGAAGGAGACGCCGAGCAGGTTGACGGTATAGATCTGGGCGCCGAACTTTTCGAGCTGGGTGGCGCCCTGATAGGCCATGACGATGCCGACGAGAAACGAAAGCAGCCCGACGATGCCGAGAGCCGAGACCCCGGTCTTCTCCATCTGCGCCACCAGCGGGATGAAGCGGATACGGCTGCGGCGGCGCAGCGCGTTCAGCATGGTGACGACCACCAGTCCGAAGAAGCCGAGATGCAGGCGCGCGGTGGCCAGGATGTCGACGGTGCGGGCGCCGACGTAATTGAGCAGTATGATGTACCGGGGCGGTCGCGGCTGCGGCGGAACGGCTGTCTTGATCGGCTGCTTTTGCAGCTGCCGCAACAGCGGCGCGAATTCGGGCGGCAGATTGTCGAGCGACACCTCGGCATCGCGCTTTTCGAGCGCGCGCTGCAGACGCAGCAGAAGCCACGCGCCGGTGGTGTCGAGCGCCTCGAGCCCCGTCAAATCGATGCGCACGCGCCGCGCATCCCCCGCCTTGATCGCGGCGAGACGGATGTCGATCGCCGCGGCCCCGACCGCGAGCCACTTTCCCTTCGCGGTCAGCACCAGCGCGTCGCGCCCGCGCGTTTCCTCGATCCAATCCGCCGCCATGGCGCCCCCCTGGAGCCCAGTCTAGGGGCAAAACCGGCTTGGCTCTAGACACGGAATCCCGGCTAAACTGCGGCGTATTCGATCCTGGGGGGAGCGCGAGAACGCATGGATTTGAAGAAACACATCCGCGGGGTGCCGGATTTCCCGAAGAAGGGCATCCTGTTCTACGACATCTCGACGCTGCTGGCGCATGCCGGGGCCTGGCGGGAAACCATGCGCCGGCTCGCCGACGCCCTCAAACCGCACAAGCCGGATCTGCTGGTCGGCATCGAATCCCGCGGATTCCTGGTGGCGGCGCCGCTCGCGCTCGAGCTCGGCTGCGGCTTCGTCATGGTGCGCAAGAAGGGCAAGCTGCCCGGCGCCACCATCCGGTTCACCTACGAGCTCGAATACGGCAACGACACCATCGAAATCCAGGCCGACGCGATCAGGCCGGGCAGCCGCGTCGTGGTATTGGACGATCTGCTCGCCACCGGCGGCACGCTGGCGGCCGCCATCAAGCTCTGCCGCCAGGTGGGCGGCGATGTCGTGGCGTCGGCCTGCATCATCGAGCTCAGCTTCCTCGACGGCCGCAAGCGGCTCGACGTGCCCTTCACCGCGGTCGTCAGTTACGATTCCTGAGCGCGGTCAGGTTTTCGGCTTCATCAGCCGGCTCGCCGCGATCACCAACACCGTCACCAGCAGCAGGATCAGCGTCGCCAGCGCGTTGATCTGCGGGCTGACGCCCATGCGCACGCTCGAAAAGATCACCATCGGCAAGGTGGTCGCCGCCGGTCCGGTGGTGAAACTCGCGATGACCAGATCGTCGAGCGACAGCGTGAACGCCAACAGCCAGCCCGCAGCCAGCGCCGGCGCGATCAGCGGCAGGGTGATGACGGCGAACACCTTGATCGGCCGCGCGCCGAGATCGAGCGCCGCCTCTTCGAGCGAAATGTCGAAGCTCTCGAGCCGCGCCGCGACCACGATGGCGACATAGGACAGGCCGAGGGTGATATGGGCGATGGTGATGGTGAGCATGCCGCGGCCTTCGGGCCAGCCGATGGCGCGCTCCAGCGCCACGAACAGCAGCAGCAGCGAGAGGCCGGTGATGACCTCGGGCAAGACCAAAGGCGAGGTGGTGAGCACGGCGAAGAGCGCGCGGCCGCGGAAGCGGGCGAAGCGCGCCAGCCCGTAACCCGCCAGCGTGCCGAGAATGAGCGAGCCGGTTGCGGACATGAGCGCGATCGACAGGCTGGTCAGCGCCGCGTCCTTGATCTGCTCGTTGTGCAGCAGCTCGCCGTACCAACGGGTCGAGAATCCGGCCCAGACCGTGACCAGGCGCGAGGCGTTGAAGGAATAGACCACGACCGAGACGATCGGCCCGTAAAGGAACACATAGCCCAGCGCGAGCATGACCAAAAGAAATGGCGGCAGCCGCTTCATCAGGCCATCCCCTTGGCCAACAGGCGGCGGATCTTGCCCATCGGCCAGATCAGCAGCAGCAACATCACCACCGCCACCGACGCCGCCACCGGCCAGTCATGGTTGGTGAAGAACTCGTCCCACAGCACCTTGCCGATCATCAGATTGTCGGGCCCGCCGAGGAGATCGGGGATGACGAACTCGCCCACCATCGGAATGAACACCAGCAGCGCCCCGGCGGCGATGCCGGGCAGCGACAGCGGCAGCGTCACGCTCCAGAAGGCGCGCAGCGGCCTGGCGCCGAGATCGGACGCCGCTTCGAGCAGCGTCCAGTCGAGCTTTTCCAGGCTCGCATAGAGCGGCAGGATCATGAACGGCAGGTAGGAATAGACCAATCCTACCTGCACCGCGAAGGCGTTGTTGATGAGCGCCAGCGGCTCATGGATGATGCCCAGCGCCAGAAGCGCGTTGTTGATGAGCCCGTTGCCCTTGAGCAGGCCGATCCAGGCATAGACGCGGATCAGAAAGCTGGTCCAGAACGGCAGGATTACCAACAGCAACAGCCGCGTGCGCCACGCATCGGGCGCGCGCGCGATGGCATAGGCCATCGGATATCCGATCAGGAGACAGATCGCGGTGGCGACGGCGGTGAATTTGAGCGCGTTGAGATAGGCCCTGGCATAGAGGCTGTCGCTCAGCAGGAAGGCGTAATTGGATGCCGTGGCGTGGATATGCCAGCCGCTTTCGTCCTGCGCCAGCAACGGGGTATAGGGCGGAATGCCGATCGCCTGATCGGCCAGGCTGATCTTGAAGACGATGGCGAAGGGCCCGAGGAAAAACAGCAACAGCCAGGCATAGGGCAGCGCCAGCACCGCCCAGCGGCGCCAGGCCGAGGCCCAAGTGATTGTTGGGCGCGGGCTCATGATGCGAGCACCACGGCGGCGGCGGCGGCGAATCCCAGCCACACCGCATCGCCCACCTTCAGGCTGGGCGCCGCGCGCGCGGCATTGGGCAAGGTCACACGCAGCATCTTTCCGCCCGGCAATTCGACCTCGCAACTCGAAGCCTCGCCGCGAAACGCCACCGCGCGCACCGTGCCGGAAAGCCGGTTGGGCAGCTCCGGCCGCGGCTGCGGCGAAACTTCGAGCTTCTCGGGACGCAGCGCCAACGTCACCTCCGCCCCGGATGCCAACCCGCCCAAGTGTTCCACCGTGAATGCGGCATCCGCCTCGGCGCAGGACACCGTCAGCATTCCTTTTGCGTAGCCGACGACGCGGCCGGCGAACAGATTGACGCCGCCGATGAATTCGGCGACGAAGCGGTTTTGCGGATGCTCGTAAACCTCGCGCGGTTCGCCCAGCTGCGCGATCCGGCCCTCGTTCATCACCGCGACGCG
>DATNMV010000087.1:0-7621 GCA_035602175.1 Allostellaceae bacterium | reverse complement strand
GCGAGCCCGGCCAGGATCAGCGCCATGCCGGCATAGCGCGCCGGCGGAAACACCTCGCCGAACAGCCAGGCCGAGGCGAGGATGCCGGTACAGGGCGCCAGCAGCGCGAACGGCGCCACCGTCCCGGCCTTGTAGCGTTGCAACAGATGGCCCCAGGCGGCGAAGCCGAAATTGGTGGTGATGGCGCCGAGATAGACCACCGCCAGTAATCCCTGCCGGGAGGCGTGGGCGAGCGCGGTCCAGACCGGGATCTTGTCGAAGGCGGCGGATAGCGCCAATGAGGGCAGCGGCGGCACCAGGCTGCACCAGGCAAGCAGCGCGAAGATCGGCGCCTTATCGACGCGCTTCACCAGCACGTTGCCGGTGGCCCAGGAAAACGCGGCGGCGAGGCCCAGTCCCAAGGCTCCCAGCTTCAAATCACCGCCGACGGTGAGCGCGATCAGCGCCAATCCTGCGAAGGCCACCGCCATGCCGGCGATCTGCCGGCGCGTCGGATGGTCGCCCAGGAAAACCGCAGCCAGGAGAACGGTGAAGAACACCTGGATCTGCTGCGTCACCGAAGCGAGGCCGGGCGGCAACCCCGCCTCATAGGCGAAGAACATCAGCAGAAACTGGCCGGTGAACAGCGTCAGCCCGATCAGGACGATATCGGTCCAGGGCACGCGCGGCCGCCTGACGAAGACGATCGGCAAAGCCGCGACGATGAAGCGCAACGCGGTCAATTGCGGCGCCGAGAAATCGACCAGCGCGATCTTGATGGCGGGAAAGGCGAAGCCCCACACCACCGAGGTGCAGACGGCGAGCGCCATGTCGCGGCCGCGCATGACCGCGGCGGGGCTGTGTCGGGCAAAGCGCAAGGTCAGTGGCGGAAATGCCGCATCCCGGTGAAGACCATCGCGATCCCGGCCTTGTCGGCCGCGGCGATCACCTCGTTGTCGCGCACGGAACCCCCGGGCTGGATCGCGGCCGTGGCGCCGGCCGCTATGGCGGCTTCGAGCCCGTCGGCGAAGGGGAAGAAGGCGTCGGACGCCACCACCGAGCCCTTGATCGCAGCACCGCCCTTTTGCGCAGCGATCCGGACGCTGTCGACGCGGCTCATCTGCCCCGCGCCGACGCCCACGGTGGCGCCGCCCTTGGCGAAGACGATGGCGTTCGATTTGACGTGCTTCGCCACCGTGAAGGCGAACAGCATATCGGCGATCTCGGCCTGGCTGGGCGCGCGCTGGGTCACGGTCTTGAGCTGGTTGGCGGAAACCCTGCCGGCATCGCGGGTCTGCGCCAGAAATCCGCCGGCGAGCGATTTGATCGTCATGCCCCCTTCGGCCGGGTCGGGCATCGCCCCCGCCGCCAGAATCCGGAGCGCGGTTTTCTTCTTCAGGATGTCGAGCGCGCCGGGCTCGACCGAAGGCGCGATCACCACTTCGGCGAACAGCTTGGAAATCACCTCCGCGGTGGCGGCGTCGAGCGCGCGGTTCATGGCGATGATGCCGCCGAAGGCGCTCACAGGGTCGCTGGCCAGCGCCCGGTCCCAGGCGGCGCGCAGATTGCCGGCCACCGCCACGCCGCAGGGATTGGCGTGCTTGACGATGACCAGGGCCGGCTCGGAAAACTCGGCCGCCAGCTCATAAGCCGCATCGGTGTCGTTGAGGTTGTTGTAACTGAGCTCCTTGCCCTGGAGCTGCTTGGCCGTCGCCACCCCCGGCCGGGGCGATCCGCCGACGTAGAACGCCGCTTGCTGATGCGGGTTTTCGCCGTAGCGCAGTTTTTCCTTGAGCGCGGCGGCGATGATCAGCGCCTCGGGGAAATCCTCGCCCGCCTGGCGCGCGAACCATTGCGCCACCGTCGAATCATAGGCCGCGGTGCGGGCAAAGGCGGCGCGGGCGAGGCGTCGGCGGAGATCGAGGCCGGTCGCTCCGTGATGCGCGGCCATCTCCTGCAGCACCTCGTCGTAATCCGCCGGCGCCGTCACGACCGCCACGTCGGCGTGGTTCTTGGCGGCGGCGCGGATCAGCGACGGTCCGCCGATGTCGATATTTTCCACGCACTCATCGAAAGGCGCGCCCTTGGCCACGGTCGCGGCGAAGGGATAGAGATTCACTGCCACCAGATCGATGGGCGCGATGCCGTGTTTCCGGATCGCATCCATGTGCGATGGGTCGCCGCGCTTGGCCAGTATTCCGCCATGCACCGCGGGGTGCAGCGTCTTGACCCTGCCGTCGAGCATTTCCGGAAATTGGGTGACCGAAGCCACCTCCTCGACCGCGAGCCCGGCCTCGATCAGCGTCTTGGCCGTGCCGCCGGTGGAAACCAGCTTGACGCCGTGCTTGGCCAGCGCCTGGGCGAAAGCTACGAGGCCGCTCTTGTCGGAAACCGAGATCAGCGCCCGCTTGACGGGGCGGAGATTGGCGTCAGGCATCGATGTCCTGCGAACCGAAGGCAGGGCGACCATAGTGCCAATGGGCGGGGCGATCAACCAACTATTCCGCGCCCTCGTCGCGCTCGCGCTTCATGGCCCATTTGACCGAAACGCCGTCCGGTCCGGCGAAGCCGCTCAATATCACCTGCTGGCTGCGGCGCAAGGCGCCGGTTCCGAGATAGACGCTCTCGGCCAGATTGATCGCCGCGCCCGCCGCCTGGAAGCGCCAGCGGTCGCCGCCCGGCAGGCGCAACAGCACGCTGCCCGCCGCCACGGCCGAGGCCTGAACTTCGGGATGGAGATGGAAACGGATGGCGAAGCCGCTGCCCGCGCGCGCCGCGCCGGATGTGCGCTCGAGCCGGTCCTCGCCGCGCAGATCTTCGCCGTCGGCCGCCAGATAGATCTCGCGGCTGTGGATCAGGCCGAAAGCCGCGCGATAGGCGTCATGGCCTGCGCGCACATATTGGTTGCCGTCCTCCTCGCTGCGCTTCGTCGAAACCGCGAAAGGCGGCCCGGCGAAATGCCCGTCGGGCGCGATTTCGGCCGAGCTGGTGTCGCCGACGATGAGCGTCGAATGCGCCGCGGTGGCGCGCATGGCGAGCCGCCAAGACGCCTCCGCGCCACGCTTATCGCCGTCGAGCCCGGCGCCGCAATTGACCAGCAGCCGCTCGGTCCCGAAACTCATCTCCAGCGCCAGCGCCCCGGCATGGGCGGTTTCGTCCCACGGGCGCGGCGGATGCGCGCCGCAATCCAGGATCACCAGGCTCTGCCCGGCCTGCAGCCGCTCATAGCCCATATGCGGCGCGCGTGGCGGCGGCTTGCCCGCGGATTCGGCGCGGCTCAACACCAACGCGATGAACGCCGATGAGCCTTCCGACGCGCCGTTGAAAAGGGCGAGCCGGCCGTCGCCGTGGCGGAAAAAGCGCAGCAGCGGCGCGGCGCGGTCGATCGCCGCCAGCAGCGCCGCCGGTATCTCCGCGCTCGCCGCCGCCAGCGCGTCGCGCGCCTCGATCAAATAGGTCAACGCGGCCAGCACCGCGCCGGGGTCGCGCGAAGGGTGTCCGCCGTCGGCCAGCACCTGGATCTTGCACTCCTGCGCCAGCAGATCGCAGGCGCGGCCGAGCCGCCGCTTGTCCTCCACCGCCGCCGCGGCCGCCACCAGCCCGCGCAACACCTTGAGCCGCGCCAGGCCGGTTTCGCGCTTCCACACCCGGGCCAGGTGCCGCATCTGCCGCGCCAGGCTCACCAGCAGCGCCTGGCGCAACGCGGCGTCGCCCTTGCCGCCGGCCAGGAATTCGTAAAACGCGATCCAGGAATAAAGCCGGTCGCCGATGATGTCCGGGCGCCACGATATTGTCCCGATCTGGTCGCAGCGCCGGAGCCAGTCGGCGGCGAATTCGCGCGCCGCGCGCCCGCCTTCCTCGCCCTCGATCGCCGCCAGGTCGGCCAGAAACAGGAACCGGTGATTGGTCTCGGTCCAGTGCGGCGGCGCGCCGAGCATGTCCTTGCCGCGCGCGGCGTCGCCGGGCCAGGTTTCGGCCAGGCGGAAACGCAGCGCCGCCGGCGTCGGCCCCCAGAGCGCGAGGTTGTAAAGCGCGGAACGGTAGATCCAGGCGCGGGGCGACACTGTCACTCCGCCGCCCGCGGCGCCCCCTCGCCGCGCAAACGCCTGATGTTCGCGGCGTATCCCCCTGCGGCGCCCGCGAAAGTGGCGGAACCGGCCACCAGCACGTCGGCGCCGGCCGCCACCGCCGCGCGCGCGGTGTCGAAATTGACGCCGCCATCGACTTCGAGATCGATGGGCCGCTTAGCCAAGTCGATGCGCTTGCGCAGCGCCTTGATTTTGTCGAGCGTGGCCGGGATGAATTCCTGGCCGCCGAAGCCGGGATCGACGCTCATCACCAGCACCAGATCGAGTCCGTCCAGCACGTAGTCGAGCGCGTCCACGGGCGTCGCCGGGTTGAGCGCGACGCCCACTTTCTTGCCGAGCGACTTGACCAGCTGCACGGTGCGGTGGAGATGCGGGCCCGCCTCGGGATGGACGGTGATGATGTCGGCGCCGGCCTTGGCGAAGTCGGCGATGAAGGGATCGACCGGCGCGATCATCAGATGGACGTCGAAGGGCAGCTTGGAATGCGGCCGCAGCGCCTTCACCACCGCCGGGCCGATGGTGAGGTTGGGAACGAAATGCCCGTCCATCACGTCGACATGGATGTAATCGGCGCCGGCTTTGGTCACCGCCGCGACTTCCTCGCCGAGGTTGGCGAAATCCGCCGACAGGATCGAGGGCGCGATGCGGGTCTTTTGCTGCATGACGACTTGGTAACAGGGGCGGGTCCGCGCTGCAAGTCGAGATAAATCAAGGGTTTCGAACGAGTCGGCAGGCGTAGAAGCCGTCGAGGCCGCCCTCATCGGCGAGCTGGCTGGGCAGAGTGCGGAGATCGCCCGCGGGCGAGAGGCATTGCGCCAGGCCGCCGATTTCCCGCGCCGCAACCGGCCGGCGCGAAACCGGCGCGCCTTGCGCCAGCAGCTTCTCGATGCGCTCCGGGCCTTCGAGGGCTTCGAGCGAACAGGTGCAATAGACCAGCAATCCTCCGGGCGCGAGCATCGATAGCGCGGCATGCAGCAGCCGGTCCTGAAGCTCCGCCATGCGTTTCACGTCCGCCGGCGATTTGAGATGTGGCACGTCGGGATTGCGGCGGATGGCGCCGGTCGCGCTGCACGGCGCGTCGAGCAGAACGAAACGCAGATTCGCGGCGGGCCGCCAGCCGGTCGCGTCGGCCGTCACGCACTCGGCCGCGAGGCCCAACCGCGTCAGGTTCTCGCGCACGCGCTTCAGGCGGTCGCCCGACCGATCCACGGCAAGGACGTGCGCGCCCAGGGCTGCGAGCTGCGCGGTCTTGCCGCCGGGCGCGGCGCAGAGATCGGCCACGGTTTTGCCCGCCACGTTTCCCAAGAGCCGCGCCGGCAGCGCCGCCGCCGCGTCCTGCACCCACCACGCGCCTTCGCGATAACCGGGAAGCTCGTCGACGGCGCCGCCCGGTTCGCGGCGCAACGTACCGGTCGGGAGCAGCTTGGCCTGGAGCCTTTCCGCCCACAGATCGGGATCGGCCTTGACCGAAAGATCGAGCGGCGCCTCCTTGAGATGCGCCAGCGCGATCTGCCGCGCGACGTCCGCGCCGTAGGACGCGACCCAACTGGTCCACAGCCAATCCGGCGTGTTGAGCCGGGCCGCATCCTGTTTTTCAATGAGCCCCGCGCCTTCGCGCGACAAACGCCGCAGCACGGCGTTAACCAGACCCTTCAGCGCCGGATGGCCGAGGGATTCGGTCAATTCCACCGCTGTGGCCACCGCGGCATGGGGCGGGGTTTCGAGAAACAACAATTGCGCCGCGCCCAGGCGCAACGCGTCGCGCACCGATCCCGCGCGCTCTGGCAGCGGCTTTGCCATGAACCGCGCCAGCACATCGTCGATCTGGCCGAGACGGCGCAACACGGTCGCCGCCAAGAGCCGGGCGAAGGCGCGGTCGCGCGCCGCAAGCGCGGCCATCGGCTTGCTCTCGGCCAGGGCCTGGTCGAGCGGAATTTTGCGCCCCAGCACGGCCTCCAGCAGGGCCAAGGCCACGGCGCGCGCGGATTGCAAAGGGGCTGGAGCGGCCGTCATGACAGGGCGGCGCGACTCCTATAATCTCGGACCATGAGCGATTATAGCGGCCGCGAGGTTGTCGTCACCGGCGGCACCGGAGCATTGGGTCGCGCGGTGGTGAAGGCCCTGCTCGATGCCGGGGCCAGTTGCCGCGTGCCTTATATCCACGCCCGGGAGGCCGAGAGCTTCCCGTTGAAGGGCGACGTCCGGGTTAAGTTGGTCGGGCCGGTCGAACTGACCGACGAGTCTGCCGTCGCCGGGCTTTATGCCGGCGCGGGCGCGCTGTGGGCCTCGATCCATTTGGCCGGCGGCTTCGCCATGAAGCCGGCCGCGACAAGCGGCAAGGCGGATTTCCAGGCCATGACCGAGATGAACCTGCTCACCTGCCAGCTGTGCTGCGCCGCCGCGATCCAGGCGATGAAACGCGGTGGCCAAGGCGGGCGCATCGTCAATGTCGCGGCCCGGGCGGCGCTCGAGCCGCGTTCGGGCGCCGGCATGACCGCCTATGCCGCGTCGAAAACGGCGGTCGCGGCCTTCACCCAGGCGCTGGCCGGCGAGGTCGCGGGCGACGGCATCTGGGTCAACGCGGTCGCGCCCTCGATCATGGACACCCCCGCCAACCGCGCTTCCATGCCCAAGGCCGATTACGCCCTGTGGCCGAAGGTGGAAGAAGTGGCGGCGGCGATCCTGTTCCTGGCCTCGCCCGGCAACCGCGTCACCAGCGGCGCGATCGTTCCGGTCTACGGCAAGTCCTAACCGCCCCGGGACTACTTGCCGAGCAATCCTTCCTCTTTCAGCGTCTGCTGCACCTTGGGCCGGGCTTCCATGCGCGCCATGAAGGCGGTGATGTTGGCATAGGGCGTGAGATCGACCTTGGTGTAATGCGACCAGCGCAGCACGGTGAAGGCGTAGCAATCGGCAGCGCCGAAATTGCCGAGAAGGTACTGCTTGCCGGCGAGCGCCTTGTCGAGCACGGCGAGGCGCTTCGCCAGATAGTCGCGCGACAGCGTCTTGAATTCCTCGGGCGTGGTCGGGCGGAACAGCGGGCCATAGGTCTTGTGCAGCTCGCTGGTGATGAAGTTGAGCATTTCCTGGGTGCGCACGCGCTCCATCGTGCCCGGCTTGGGCATGAGATTGGATTCGGGTTTCTTGTCGCCGAGATATTGCAGGATGGCCGGTCCCTCGGTCAGAATCTGGCCGTCATCCAGCACCAGCGTCGGCACATAGCCCTTGGGGTTGATGGCGAAGAGATCACCGCCCTTCTCGGTCTTCTTGGTGGCGAGGTCGACCTTCTCGACCTCATAGGTGTAGCCCGCCTCGTTCAGGAAGATGTGGGGTGAAAGCGAACAGGCGCCGGGCGAAAAATAAAGCTTCATGCGAATTCTCCCTCGGAGGACGGTTTTGGTTGGGCTGAGAAGGCGGCAAGCTATACCGCCGCGCGGTTTGAATCGACTCCCTTATCGCCCGGGCGGCCTCACGAAAATGCGAGGCGGGTCCGGGGTTTGCGGCTTCCATCGATGAGCCGTGGGCAAAAGAAAGGGGCCGGTTTCCCGGCCCCT
>DATNMV010000086.1:0-5197 GCA_035602175.1 Allostellaceae bacterium | reverse complement strand
GCGGGCGCGAAAGACGTGCGCATCCTGGTGGAGCACACCACCAAGGAAGGCGCGCCGCGCATCAAGAAAAGTTGCACCTATCCGCTGACCGCCGCCCAATGCGTCAGTCGCATCTACACCAATCTGGCGGTGATCGACGTGACCAAGGACGGGCTGGTGGTGCGCGAGATGGTGGAGGGTCTCGATCTCGCCGGCTTGCAGAAGCTCACCGAGCCGAAGCTGACCCTCGCCAATGACTGGAAGAAACTGAGCGCGCCCGTGGTTTGAAGGATTGGCGGTATAGCTAAGCCTTGCCGTTGCCGGTGCGCTCGATGACGGCGGCGATGCCCTGGCCGACGCCGATGCACATCGACACGAGCGCGTAGCGGCCCTGGCGGCGCTCCAGTTCCCGGATCGCCGTGAGCGCCAGACGCGCGCCGGACGCGCCCAGCGGATGGCCGATGGCGATGGCGCCGCCATTCGGGTTGATGCGGCTATCGGCGAAGTCGATGCCCAGAATCTTGAGGCAGCCCAGCACCTGGCTGGCGAAGGCCTCGTTGATTTCGATCACGTCCATGTCCTTGAGCGTCTTGCCGGCGCGCTCGAGCGCCTTCCTCGAAGCCGGCACCGGCCCCAGCCCCATGACGCGTGGCGGCACGCCGGCGATGGCGGCCGAGACGATGCGCGCCATCGGCACCTTGCCGGCCTTCTCGCCCGCCTGTCGGGTGCCGATCAGCAGCGCGCAAGCGCCGTCATTGATTCCCGAGGCGTTGCCCGCCGTGACCACGCCGCCCGCGAAAATCGGCTTGAGTTCGCCGAGCCGCTCCATGGTGGTGTTGGGGCGAGGATGCTCGTCCTGGTCGATGGTAGCCGTGGTGCCTTTCTTCGGCCCCGGCACGCTCACCGGCAGAAGCTCGCCGGTATAAAATCCTTCGGATTTGGCTTTTGCATATTTTTCTTGGGAAGCCAGCGCGAAGCGGTCCGATTGCTCGCGGCTGATGTCGTGCTCGCGCGCCACGTTGTCGGCGGTTTCCGGCATGGTGTCCTCGCCGAATTTCTTGCCGACCTTGGGATTGGGAAAGCGCGCGCCGATGGTGGAATCGAACAACTTGGCCTCGCGGCTATAGGCGCTTTCGGCCTTGGACATGACGAAAGGCGCACGGCTCATGCTCTCGACGCCGCCGGCGACGAAGAGATTTCCCTGGCCGCAGGAGGCGGCGCGCGAGGCGTCGAGCACCGCGGCGAGACCGCTGCCGCACAGCCGGTTGACGGTCACGCCGCCGGTCTCGATCGGCAATCCGCTCAACAGGCCCGCGTGGCGCGCGACATTGCGCGCGTCCTCGCCGGCCTGGTTGGAGCAGCCGATGATGGCGTCCTCGTAATCCCCAGGCTTGAAGGGATTGCGCGCGATCAGCGCCGCGATCACCCCGGCCAGCAGATCATCCGGCCTGACCGGCGACAGCACCCCGGCATGACGCCCGATGGGCGTGCGCAAACCGTCATAGACATAGGCGTCCAGCATTGCGATTCTCCTGGGCAAAACTTAGGCAAAACCGCCGGTTGCGACAAGCGCCATCGCGGCATGTCAGGCGCGCGTCAGCGTGCGCGCTCCTTGAACACCTCGCGCGCGGTCTTGAAGCTTTCGAGCGCCGCCGGAATCCCGCAATAGATCCCGGTCTGGAGGAATATCTCCTTGATCTCCTCGATGGTGACGCCGTTGGTGAGCGCGCCGCGCAGATGCAGCTTGAGCTCGGCCGGGCGGTTGAGCGCGGTCAGCATGGCCAGGTTGAGCATCGAGCGGGTTTTGCGTGACAGGCCGGGCCGCGCCCAGACCTCGCCCCAGCACCATTCGGTGGTGAGGTTCTGGAACGCCATCATGAAGTCGTCGGCATCGGCCAGCGACTTGTCCACGTAATCGGCGCCCAGCACCTCGCGGCGTACGGCAAGACCCTTGGCGAACAGCGGCGAATTCGATTTGGCGGTGGACATGGGGCAATCTCCTCCCGGTTGTTGGGAAGGCGACGTTAAGAAAGATGGCGGCGCGCGACAAGCCGCATGATGGCCCTTGCCCAAGACCGTTCGCGAGTGGCATGGATACGGGCTTTTTCGGGGATTGATATGCGCGATTTCCAGCAGCCGAACCGCTCGCCCGCCGTTTCGGGCGAGGCCATGGCGGCGACCTCGCATCCGCTGGCGACGCTGGCGGCGGTCGAAGTATTGCGCGCGGGCGGCAACGCGGTGGACGCGGCGCTCGCCGCCGCGGCGCTGCTCTGCGTGGCCGAGCCGCAGATGACCGGCACCGGCGGCGATTGCTTCGTGCTCTATTCGCCCCAGGCGGGTTTGCCCAAGGCCTTGAACGGTTCGGGCCGCGCGCCCGCCAAGGCCAAGGTGGAATGGTTTGTCGAGCGCGGCATAACCACGATCCCGTTCAACTCGCCCCACGCCGTCACCGTGCCGGGCGCGGTCGATGCCTGGCTCACCTTGCATGGCGATTACGGCAGCAAGGATCTCGCCCAACTGTTCCGGCCGGCGATCGATCTGGCCGAGCGGGGCGTCAAGCTGACGCCGCGCGTCGCCTGGGACTTCAACTATTACCAGAAAAATTTCTTGACCGATGCCGACGCCGCCAAGCTGTTCGCGCCCGGCGGCAAGATCCTCGGTCTGGGCGAGACCCTGCGTTTGCCGGCGTTGACCGAAACCCTGAAACGCATCGTCAAGGAAGGGCGCGCGGGTTTCTATGAAGGCGCGGTCGCGGCCGATCTCGTCGCCAAGCTCAACGCCCTGGGCGGGTTGCACACGCTCGAGGATTTCGCCGCGCAGAAAAGCGAGTATGTCGATCCGGTCTCGGCCACATATCGCGGCCACCAGGTGTTCGAATGCCCGCCCAACGGCCAAGGCCTGGTGGCGCTGATGATGCTGCGGACGCTCGAAGGCTACGATCTCGGCGGCGGCAAATATTCCGACGCCGATATCATCCACCTCCATGCCGAAGCGGCCAAGGCCGCCTATCGCGCGCGCGACGCGTATTTCGGCGATCCGCGCTTCACCCAGGTTCCGGTCGAACGGTTCCTGTCCGATCAATACGCGCTCGAGGTACGTTCGCGGATCAGGCTCGACCGCGCCTCGGAGCCGGTGACGTGGGACGAGATCGAGCACAAGCACACGGTCTATCTCTGCGTCGTCGACCGCGAGCGCAACGTCGTCTCCTTCATCAATTCGCTGTTCGATGAATTCGGCTCCGGCATTCTCGGGCCCAAGAGCGGCGTGCTGCTGCACAGCCGGGGCAAGACCTTCCGCACCACGCCCGGCCATCCCAACGCCATCGCGCCGGGCAAGCGGCCGATGCACACCATCATTCCCGGCCTGGTGATGAAGGGCGGCAAGGCGGCGATGCCCTTCGGCGTGATGGGCGGGCACTATCAGGCCAACGGCCACGCGCATTACCTGTCGCAGATTTTTGACCGCGGTCTCGATCCGCAAGCCGCGGCCGAGGCGCCGCGCAGCTTCGCCTTCGACGGCGTGCTGCAGCTGGAGCGCGGCATTGCGGAAGACATCGCGCAGGATCTGGCGCAACGCGGCCACAAGATCGTGCGGCCGGACAAGCCGCTGGGCGGGGCGCAGGCGATCTGGATCGATCACGACAAGGGCACGCTCACCGGCGGCTCCGACCCGCGCAAGGACGGCATGGCGCTGGGCTATTGAGATCGGCCGCGCGCTCGCGTAGAAAGCACCGCCGCCCAGAGGTGGAATCGGTCCACTTCCACAGGAAAATTGGGGTTATATCGACGGTGCGTTCCGCCGATACTGAATTGCGATGACGGAACTCCGGCTGAAACACGGACTGGCTTTCGCGGATTTGTATCGGCGCGACGGACTGGTGCGGCTCGACGCCGCCTTCTTCGATCATGTGAAGACGGGCGACGCCGCCTTGGCCGGGCGTCTCGCCGCCGCGCGCAAGGATCCCGACGCGCTCGAAGCCAAGGCGGAATCCGATCTGCTGGTCGAGCTGGCGCCGCATCTGGAAGACTTCGTCGGCGAATTCTTCGGCAACGCCAAGGAAATGCGCGCGCTTCAGGCGCGGCACGGCGAGCTCGCGCCGCTGCACGGGGTTAAGCGGCTTTTCGTTCAACGCCGCGCGGTGAAGGGTATGACGCCGGAACAGGCTTCCGCCATCGACGGGCCGGCGCTGGCGCGCGAATTGGAAAAGATTTTCGGCGAAAGCCTGACCGAATTGGTTTTTGCTAGGCATGTCGCGCGCTGGATGGAGGACGAGCCGAAACACGCGAAGGAACTCGACCTGGCCGCTCGCTACGCAGCCTGGGCCACCTTGTCCGCGGCGGGCAAGGCCAAACACCGCGACGGCGTGCTGTTCAAGGTGCCGCACAAGACCGATCCCCTGCACCTGGTCGCGACCGAGAGCGTCAAGGCGGGAGGGGCCACGGCGCTGCGCTTCCCGCCCAATAAATGGCGGCGGCGCGAGGGTTTCGCGCTCACCGATGCCGGCATGAAATTGCCCGCTGCGCTCGACCAAGCCAACTACTGCATCTGGTGCCACGAACAGGGCAAGGACAGCTGCTCGCACGGCATCAGGGACAAGAAAAGCGGCACCTTCCAGAAAAGCGTGTTCGGGGTGACGCTCGCCGGCTGCCCGCTCGAGGAAAAAATCTCGGAAATGAACATGGTCAAGGCGCGCGGATATTCGGTCGGCGCGCTGGCCATCGCCATCGTCGACAACCCGATGATCGCCGCCACTGGCCACCGCATCTGCAACGACTGCATGAAGGCCTGCATCTATCAGAAGCAGGAACCGGTCGACATTCCGCAGATCGAGACGCGCACGCTCAAGGACGTGCTGGAGCTGCCCTGGGGATTCGAGATTTACAGCCTGCTGACGCGATGGAATCCGCTCAATCTGCGCCGGCCCGTGCCCAAGCCGGAAACCGGCTACAAGGTGTTGGTGGTCGGGCTGGGGCCGGCAGGCTTCACGCTCGCCCATCACCTGATGAATGACGGCCATTACGTCGCCGCCGTCGACGGGTTGAAGATCGAGCCGCTGCCCAAGGAGATTTCCGGCGTCGATCTTTCGGGCGCGCGTTACGCCTTCAAGCCGGTGCGCGACGTGAGCGAGCTTTATGAATCGCTCGACGACCGCGTCATGGCCGGTTTCGGCGGCGTCGCCGAATACGGCATCACCGTGCGCTGGAACAAGAATTTCCTC
>DATNMV010000085.1:0-8063 GCA_035602175.1 Allostellaceae bacterium | reverse complement strand
CCGGCGGCTATGGCGGCTATCTCTGCGCGTCGCGCGACGTCATCGATCTGGTCAAGAACCGGGCGCGCAGCTTCGTCTATTCCACCGGACTGCCGCCCGCCACGGTGGCCGGGGCGATCGCCGCGCTCGACATCATCGCGCGCGGCGGCGCGCTGGTCGAAGCGCCGTTGCGCAAGGCGCGCGCCTTCACCGCCGCGGCCGGGCTCGATGAAGCGCAAAGCCCGATTGTCCCGGTGGTGCTCGGAGACACGGCGCGCGCGCTCGATGCGGCTCAGATGCTGGAACGCGCGGGATTTCTCGCCGTCGCCATCCGCCCGCCTTCGGTGCCCGAGGGCACGGCGCGGCTGCGTTTGACATTCACCGCCGCGCATCCGGACGAGGCGATCGCCCGGCTTGCCGCGCTGGTCCGCGGCATCGTCCGCCGATGAGCGCGCTCTTCGTCACCGCCACCGGAACCGATATCGGCAAGAGCTTCGTCGCCTGCGGAATTATCGCCGAACTCCGGCGCCGCGGCCGGCGGGTGGCGGCGCTCAAGCCGCTGGTCAGCGGCTACGACGACGCGCGCGCCGCGGAAAGCGACCCCGGACGGCTGCTTGCGGCGCTCGGCCGCGATCCCGCGCCGGCCGAGCTCGACCGGATTTCGCCCTGGCGTTTCCGCGCGCCGCTCGCGCCCGACCTGGCGGCGAAGCGAGAAGGTAAAAAGGTGGATTTCGCCGCACTGGTGGAATTCTGCCGCGACGCCGTCGACCGCCAGGACAATCTGCTGATCGAGGGAGTCGGCGGCGTCATGTCGCCGATATCGGACAGGCAGACCGTCCTCGACTGGATGGTCGAGCTCGAGATTCCCGTATTGCTGGTATCCGGCAGTTATCTCGGCGCGCAGAGCCATGCCTTGACCGCGCTGGCGGCGCTGCGCGGACGGCGCCTCGCGCTGCGGGCGGTGGTGGTTAACGAAAGCCCGGATGGCGGCCTGTCGCCCGCTGAAACGGCGAACAGCCTGGCGCGTTTCGCCCGGGGAACCGAGCTCCTGGCCCTGCCCCGGCTTTCCCTCTGGAACGCGCCGCATGAGACGTTTTGCCGCCTCGCCGACGGCTTTAATTTGAGCGCCGCCGCCCGCGCGTGATAGATCATGCACCTGTGATTCGGGGCTCGGGGGAGCTTCATGCGGGTGGCGATCATCGGTCAGCAGGCCTTCGGCAAGGCCGTGCTGAACGCGTTTCTCGGCCGCGGCGACGAGGTCGTCGGGGTCTTCGTGCTGCCCGATACGCCCGGCGCCAAACCCGACCCCCTGAAAATCGCCGCGGTCGAGAAGCATTTGCCGGTGTTCCAGTTCCAGAGCTATTCCACCACCGAAGCACCCGAAGCGCTCAAGAGCCTCAAGGCCGATATCGGCATTCTCGCCTTCGTCACCCAGTTCCTGCCGCAATCCTTCATCCGGATTCCGAAGCACGGCATGCTGCTGTTCCATCCGTCCATGCTGCCCAAGCATCGCGGCCCGGCGGCGATCAACTGGGCGGTCATCAACGGCGAGAGCAAGACCGGCTTCTCCATCCTGCGGCCGGTCGACGGCCTCGACGAGGGACCGATCATCCTCCAGCGCGAGGTCGAAATCGGCCCCGACGACACCGTGGGCACGCTCTATTTCGACAAGATCTTTCACATGGGCGTGGCCGGGCTGATCGAGGCGGCGGAGGCGGTGGTCAAAGGCACGGCCCGCGAGGTTGCGCAGGACGAGACTCAGGCAACCTATGAAGGCTGGGTACGCCAGGCGGAATCGCGCATCAACTGGGCCGGCCCGATCGACCGCATCTATGATTTGATCCGCGGCTGCGATCCCGCGCCCGGCGCCTGGACCAGTTTCAAGGGCAAGCGGCTGCATCTGTTCGACGCGCGCAAGAAGCTCGCCCGCAACTTCGGCGCGGTCAAGGGCCTGCGTCACGGCCAGGTCATTTCGTCCGGCCCGGAAGGATTCGCGGTCTATGCCCAGGGCGGCTTCATCGAGGTGCGGCGCTGCCGCTTCGACGAAGGCCAGAAAATCCACGCCGGCGAGGCAGGGATAGAACCGGGCGCGGTGCTCGGCTAAGCTGACGGCCAAGCCGCTTGAAGCCGGTGCCGCAGCGAGGAAACCATGGCGAACGGACTCGATCTGGTCTGGCCGAATGAGGGCGTGACGCGCGTCCCCTACCAGCTTTATACGCGCGCGGACGTCTATGCCGAGGAGCGCGAGCGCATCTTCATGGGTGCGGTGTGGAACTATCTCTGCCTCGAGGCCGAGATCGCGGCGCCCGGCGACTGGCGCGCGACATTCGTCGGCGACGTTCCGGTGGTCGTCGCCCGCGACATGGACGGCAGCCTCAACGCCTTCGAAAACCGCTGCGCCCACCGCGGCGCGCTCATCTGCCACAAGCCTTGCGGCAATAGCGCGCGGGTTTCCTGCGTCTATCACGGCTGGACCTATGATCTGAAAGGCAACCTCACCGCCGTTACATTCCAGCGCGGCATCAACGGCCAGGGCGGCATGCCGGCGGATTTCAAGCTCGCCGACCACAAGCGTCGCGCGCTCCGAGTTTCCAGCTACGCCGGCATGGTGTTCGGCACCTTCTCTGGCGAAGCGCCACCGCTCGAAACCTATCTCGGACCCGAAATCTGCGCGCGCATCGAGCGCGTGATGAAAAAGCCGATCAAGATACTTGGCTACAACAGCCAGATCCTGCCGAGCAACTGGAAGCTCTATGCCGAGAACGTCAAGGATCCCTATCACGCGAGCCTGCTGCACGCCTTCTTCACCACCTTCCGCCTGAACCGGCTTTCGGCCGAGGGCGGCATCATCATCGACGACAGCGGCGCCAACCATGTGAGCTATTCCAAGGCGGCGACCGACCGCGTCAGCGCCGAATACGACAAGGCCGATCTGCGCGTCAAACGCGAGGGCTTCCACCTCGCCGACCCGTCGATCATCCAGGGCCGCGACGAGTTCGGCGACGGCATCACGCTGCAGATCCTGGCGGTCTTCCCATGCTTCATCGTGCAGCAGATCCAGAACAGCCTGTGCGTGCGGCAATTGGTGCCGCGCGGTTTGACCGAGACCGAGCTGCTCTGGACCTATTTCGGCTTCCAGGATGACGACGCGGAGATGCTGAATCTGCGGATCAAGCAGTCCAATTTGGTCGGGCCGGGCGGCTATATCTCGATGGAGGACGGCGCGGTCGGCGGCTTCGTCCAGCGCGCGACGCCGGGCGCCGGGCGCGACAACGAAGTGATCGAGATGGGCGGGCGCGAATGGAAATCCCAGCAGACCCGCGCCACCGAATCGCCGCTGCGCGGCTTCTGGAAGACCTATCGCGAGCACATGCAGCTTTGAGCCGCATGGACGAGATCGCCGTTCAGTTCGAGGTCGAGCGGCTGCTGGCGCGCTATGTCGCCTGCATCGACCAGGACCGGCTCGAGGATTGGCCCGGCTTCTTCATCGAATCCTGCCGCTACCAGATCATCTCGAGCGAGAATTACGAGGCCAAGCATCCGATCGGCGTGTTCTTCGCCGATTCCCGCGCCATGCTCGCCGACCGTGTCGCGGCGCTGCGACAGGCCAATGTCTACGAGGCGCAGCGCTACCGCCATCTCGTCTCCTCGACGCTGATCCTGAGCCACGCGGACGGCATCGTAACGGCCCAATCGAACTATCAGGTCATCCGCATCATGCATGACGGCGCGACCATGATGTTCAGCACCGGGCGCTATCTCGACCGCATCGATCTCACGGGGCCGGCGCCGCTGTTCGCGGAAAAGCTGGTGGTCTTCGACAGCCGGCGCATCGACACGCTGCTGGCCATACCGCTCTAGGCGGAGGGAGGAAAAGTGACAAAGACAAAAATCATTCTGGGCGCTTTGGTGCTGTGCCTCGCCGCTGCCCTGCCCAACGCCGAGTCCTTGGCCCAGAGCGACGCCAAGACCATCAAGATCGGTTTGCTGGCGCCCTTTTCCGGCCCGTTCGCCGATTTCGGCGACCAGATGGTGAAAGGCGTCGAGCTCTACATCAAGCAGCATGGCGACACCGTGGCGGGAAAGAAGATTGAAATCCTGAAACGCGACGCCAACGGCATCGACCCGGCGCAAACCCAACGCCAGGCGCAAGAGCTGATCACCCGCGACCACGTCGCCTTCCTGGCGGGCTTCGGCCTGACGCCCGACGCCATGGCGGTGGCATCGATGGGCACCGAAGCCAAAATTCCGATGGTGATCATGAACGCCGCCACCGGCGTGATCACCCAGAAATCGCCCTATTTCGTGCGCTTCTCCTTCACCCTGGCGCAGCTGGTGACGCCCTTGGGCCAATGGGCGGCGCAGAACGGCATGAAGAAGATTTATGTCGCGGTGTCGGATTACGCGCCGGGCTACGAGGCCGAGGCCGCCTTCACCAAGTCCTTCACCGCCGCCGGCGGCGAGATCGTCGGCTCCGTGCATATCCCGCTGCAGAACCCGGAATTCGCGGCCTATGTCCAGCGCATCAAAGACGCGTCACCCCAGGCCGTGTTCCTGTTCCTGCCGACCGGCCAGCAGCCCACCGCCTTCGTGCGCCAATTCATCCAGCTGGGATTGAAACAGGCGGGGGTGAAGCTTTTGGGCGCGAGCGAGATCATCGACGACCAGGCGATCGGCATGCTGGGCGACGATTCCTTGGGCGTGATTTCGGCCCAGATTTATTCCTACGCCCATCCCGGCAACCTCAACCGCGACTATGTGCGGGCCTGGAAAGCGGCCTATGGCGCGCATCCGCGCCCCAATTTCATGTCGGTGGCGGCCTATGACGGCATGGCCGCGATCTACGCGGTGATCGCCAAGCTCAACAGCGTCGTCGACGGCGACCAGGCGATGGCGGCGTTCAAGGGCATGCGGCTGGTGAGCCCGCGCGGCGACATCGAAGTCGATCCCGACACGCGCGAGATGATCGAGAACGTCTATATCCGCCGCGTCGACAAGCTCGACGGCGAGATCGTCAACAAGGAAATCCTGACATTCCCGAAGGTGAAGGCGCCGGGACCGTAACGCGGCCTATTCCGACTGAGTCTCCTGGTGCCAGATCAGCAGGCGGCGGCGCAGCAGCTCCATCGCCTTCACCAGCACCATGCCGACCAATGCTATGGCGACGATACCGGAGAACACGCCCGGCGAATCGGCGAAGCGCATGTCGGTCATGATCGAGCCGCCGAGCCCCTGCCCGCCCATCTGCATCTCGCAGATGATGGCGACGATGAGCGAGATCGGCAGCGCCACCTGAAGCCCGGTAAAGACCTGCGGCAGCGCCGCCGGCAGCGCGATCTCCCACAGAAACCGCTTCTTGCCGACGCCCAGGCTCAGCGCCGACCACGACATGTATTTGTCGATGTTCTGCGTCCCGGCCCAGGCCTCGACGATCACCGGAAAGATCGCGGAAAAGCCGATCATCAGCACTTTCGAGACGTCGAACACGCCGAACCACAGCATGAAGACCGGCAAGAAGGCGACCTTGGGCATGGGCAGCCCGACCGAAACCAGCGGATCGAAGAACCAGCGCGCCAGCGGCACGCGCGCGATGGCGACGCCGATGGCGACGCCCCCCGCCGCCGCGATCGCGAAGCCGATGAAGGTGCGGATCAGCGTCAATTCGATGCCGCGGATCAGATCGCCGGTAACCAGGTCGTGATAGAGCCGCAACAGCACCGAGCTTAGCGACGGCAGCAGGAAATCGGAGAACACATGTGCCATGGCGGTGAGCTGCCAGGCGCCGAGCACCACGACGATCGAGCCGACGCGTAGCGCCATCAGGCCGTATTCGCCGGCTTTTTCGGATTTCTCGCTCATTCGCGCCACCGCAGCGTGCGCTGCATGAAATAGAGATAGATCCGGTCGGCGAAGAAGCCGATCGCCGACACCGTCAGCACGCCGGCGAACATGGCGTCGTAGACGCCGCCGTCGCCGAGAAATGAGATGAGATAGCCCAGGCCGCGCTGGCCGACGAGAAACTCGGAGCTCACCAGCAAAATGAACGAGATGGCGAGCGCGTTGCGGGTCCCGGCCATGATCTCGGGCAGCGCGCCGGGCACGATCACCTCCCACAGCACGCGCCGGCGCGAGGCGCCAAGTCCCAGCGCCGACCAGATCAGCGTCTGCTCTACGCCACGCGCGCCGTTATAGGAGCTCAACACGACCGGCAACAGGCAGCCCATGAAAATGGACGCGATCTTGGAGCCGGCGCCCAGCCCGAACCACAGGATCATAACCGGGATGAGCGCCGATTTCGGCATCGGATAAAGGCTCTTCATCAGCGGGCTGACCGCCGCGTCGACCGCCGGATACCAGGCCATCAGCACGCCCGCCGCAATGCCGACGACAATGCCGAGCGACAGACCGGCCGAGACGTTGATGAGCGAGGAGACACCGTTGTAGATGAGATCGCCCGACATCAGCAGGCGATACCAGGCGGCCGCCACCGCGCTCGCGGGCGGCAGCGCCTCGGGATTGATCCAGCCGATGCGCGGCGCGATCTCCCACAATCCTGCGAGCAGGACCAGCGGAAAGATGCGGATGAGAAAGCGCAGGATCATCCGTGCGTGGCCTGGGCTTGGGCTTTGATCGCCTCGTCGCGCACCAATTGCCAGAGATGCTCGACCTTCTGTGCGAATTCCGGTGTCTGTTGAACTTCGGGATTGGTGCCGCCCGGCAGCCTGGTGTCGACGATCTCCTTGATCCGCCCGGGACGCGCCGACATCACCGCCACGCGGTCGGCGAGATAGACCGCCTCGCGCACGTCGTGGGTGACGAACACCACCGTCTTGGGCGCGCGCCGCATGATGGCTAAGAGCTCCTCGTGCATCAGCGCACGGGTCTGCGCGTCGAGCGCACCGAAGGGCTCGTCCATCAGCAGGATCTGCGGTTCCACGGCGAGCGTGCGCGCGATCGCCACGCGCTGCTTCATGCCGCCCGAAAGCTGCGAGGGGTAGCTGTCCTCGAACCCGTTCAGATGCACCAGCTCGATCATCGCCTGGGCGCGGCGCGCGCGCTCGGGCTTGGGGACGCCCTGTTTCTCGAGTCCGTAGAGCACGTTCTGCCGCACCGTCTTCCACGGAAAGAGGGCGAAGTTCTGGAACACGATGCCGCGATCCGGGCCCGGACCCTGCACCTTCTTGCCGCCCACCGAGATTTCGCCGTTTTCGACCGGCAGAAAGCCGCCGAGCAGATAGAGCAGCGTGCTCTTGCCGCAGCCCGAAGGGCCGAGCAGCGCCAGGAATTCTCGGTCCTTGACCTCGAGCGAGACGCCGTCGAGCGCCAGCACCGGCTTGCCGCGCGGCGGGCGGTATGTGTGAGTGACCGCGCTGAACTGGATACCCGTCGCCATCCTGGTCCCATCCATATCGGTCAGTGCAGCCTTTTGCCGGCTTCGGTGACGATGGACACGTCGGAATATTTGCCGACGTCGATATCCGTCGAGAGAAACCCGAGTTGCTTCTGGACCTGGAGATTGCCTTGCAACGCCTTCAGGTTCGGCACGGCGTCGACATTGCGGAAGTTGTCCTTCTTGGTGAACAACCAGTCGGAATAGTCGGCGGGCTGCTTCTTGGTGAAATCGGCGATGATCTTGATCGCCGCGTTGCGGTTCTTGGGATCGTAGAACCAGTGCAGCGCGCGAATCCAATCCTCGAAGAAATCGACCAGCACGGCGCGGTGCGCGGCGATAAACGGCGTGCGCGCGGCCAAAAGCGTGGTCTGGGTCGCGCCCGTCGCGTCGCCCACGGTATAGAGCGTCTTGAGATTTCCCCGTTTGTGGGCGTCGATCGCGAACGGCATGATCATCGTGGCGAGGTCGATCTTCTTCTCTTCGACCGCCGACAGCATGTTGGGGAATTCGAGCTCGACCACCAGGTAGTCGCGCTTGTCCTGGAGACCGTGCTTCAGCAACATCGCCTTCGAAGCGATGTCGACCGCGCCGCCGATGGCGTTGGTGCCAATGATCTTGCCTTTCAGGTCTTCGACTTTTTTGACGCCGCTATCGGCGCGGACCATGTACTCGCTCGAGTAATAGCCGGGGA
>DATNMV010000084.1:0-3631 GCA_035602175.1 Allostellaceae bacterium | reverse complement strand
GAGCACGGCACCCGGCGTCGACAAAATCTTCAAGCTGTCTTCCAACGAAACGCCGTTGGGGCCGGGCGAGAACGCCGTTGCGGCGTACCGCGAAGCCGGCGCGCATCTTGAGGATTATCCGGAAGGCTCCTCGCTCGCCTTGCGCGAAGCGATCGGCGGCGTGTTCGGTCTCGACCCGGCGCGCATCGTCTGCGGCGCGGGCTCGGACGAACTGATCGGATTGCTGACGCGCGCCTATGCCGGGCCGGGCGACGAGGTGATCTACGGCCGCCACGGCTTCCTGATGTATCCGATCGCCGCCTTGTCGGCGGGGGCGACGCCCGTCGCCGTGCCGGAGAAGGATCTGACCTTCGACGTCGACGCGACGCTGAAACGCGTCAACGCCAAGACCAAGATCGTGTTCATCGCCAACCCCAACAACCCGACCGGGACCTATATCTCGCGCGGCGAATTAAAACGTCTCCATGCCGGGCTGCCGCCTGCGGTGCTGCTGGTGATCGACGCGGCCTATGCCGAATTCGTCAGCCGCAACGATTACGAACCGGGGATCGAGCTGGTGAACGAATCCTCGAACGTCGCGATGACGCGGACGTTCTCGAAGATCTACGCGCTCGCGGCGCTGCGGCTGGGCTGGGCCTTTTGCAGCGCGGATGTCGCCGGCGTGCTGACCCGCGTGCGCAACCCGTTCAACGTCAGCGCCGCCGCCCAGGCCGCCGGGCTCGCCGCGCTCGAAGACGCGGTCGCGCTCGGCCGCGCGCGCGAACACAACGACACCTGGCGCCCCTGGCTCGAGCGCGAGCTGAAATCGGTTGGGCTAGAACTCAGCCCCGGCGTCGCCAATTTCGTGCTGGCGCGTTTCGGCGAAGACGCCAAGGGCGCCGACGCGGCGCTCGCTTTCCTGCAATCGCGCGGCATCATCGCCCGCCGCATGGCCGCCTATGGCCTGCCGGAATATCTCCGCATCACCATCGGCACCGAAAGCGAGATGCGCGCGGTGGCGGCGGCGGTCCAGGAATGGACCAAGGCCAAAAGGCGCGCGTCGTGAGCAAGCCCATGTTTCCGCGCGTGGCTTTCATCGGTATCGGCTTGATCGGCTCCTCGCTCGCCCGGTTGATGATCCGCGACAAGCTGGCGGGTAAGATCGCCGCCTGCGCGCGCAGCAAGAAAACGCTCGACGCGGTGAAAAGATTGAAGCTCGCCGACAGCGTCACCGACGACCCGGCAGTCGCCGTCAAAAACGCGGATCTGGTCGTGCTGGCGACGCCGCTTTCGGCCAATGCCGAGATCGGCAGGCGCATCGCCGCGGCCTTGAAGCCGGGCGCCATCGTCACCGATGTCGGCTCCGTCAAGCAGGCGGTGATCAAGGATCTCCGACCCGTGCTGCCGAAAGGCGTTCATCTGGTGCCCGGGCATCCGGTGGCGGGAACGGAATTTTCGGGGCCGGAGGCCGGTTTTGCCGATCTCTTCAAGGACCGCTGGTGCATCCTGACGCCGATCCCGGGCGGCGACGCAGCCGCCGTCGAAAAGGTGAAGCGGCTTTGGGAAGCGGCAGGCATGAAGGTGGTGGCGATGGACGCCGCGCATCACGACAAGGTGCTGGCGATCACTTCGCACCTGCCGCATCTCATCGCCTACACCATCGTCGGCACGGCGAGCGGGCTCGAAGAGGCGCTCAAATCCGAGGTCATCAAATTCTCGGCCGGCGGCTTCCGCGACTTCACGCGCATCGCCGCCTCCGATCCCGTGATGTGGCGCGACGTATTCCTGAATAATCGGGAAGCAGTTTTAGAGATGCTGCAGCGCTTCAGCGAGGATTTGACCGCTTTGCAGCGCGCCATCCGCCACGGCGAGGGCAAGAAGCTCGAAGAGGTCTTCACCCGCACCCGCGCCATCCGCAAGTCGATCGTCGACGCGAAACAGGCCTAGGCGTAGCACGGGCCGCGCAGGGGCGCGGCCGTCGTGCGAAGCAAAGAGAGGTTCTCATGCATGCCGTGATCTTCGAAGTCGAGCCGAAAGACGGGTGCGAGACCGATTACCTCGATCTCGCCACTTCGCTCCGGGCCGATCTGGAGAAGATCGACGGGTTCATTTCCGTCGAGCGTTTTCGTAGTCTCAACAAAGAGGGCAAGCTGCTGTCGCTCTCCTTCTGGCGTGATGCCGACGCGGTGAAGCGCTGGCGCGAACACGCCCGGCACCGCCTGGCCCAGGCCAAGGGCCGCGACGCGGTGTTCGCCGATTACCGCATCAGCGTCGCCGAGATCGAGCGGCAATACGGCATGTTCGCGCGCGACCAGGCGCCGAAAGCTTAACTATTATTTTTGCTTCGCAAGACGGCCTCGCGCTTGATTCGCGCTCGGCCTTTGCTACGCTTATTCCCAATTGATCGGCGGTACGCGCGCCACCGCGGCGGGGCCGATATAGAACCGGTTGTCCTGCACGGTGATCGGCGCCGTGATCTGCTTCTGCCCGTCCGGGCCGGGCTTGGCGAGCAGGCCGAGCACCGCCTTGGCGAGCTCGCCGTTCTGCGCGCTCAAGGTGCCGCCGGCAACGGCGGCGTCGACGATCGCGTCCTGGCCTTTGAGCGTGGCGGTGAGCGCAGCGATCGGCTGCAGCCGGGCGTCGAGCGCGCAGGTGCCGTTGGCCGATGCGTCGAGCGCGTCCCAATGCACGTGCAAATTCTGCAATTCGATGCTGCCGCCGCGGTCGCGCCAGTCGGACAGCGCCGGCGCCAGCGGCCCGGGCGTGAACGCGCCATTGATGGCGGCGGTGGCCGCGATCTCCTGAATGGTGTTGCCGAAAGGCGGCAGACCCTGCGGCATGCCGATATTGGTCAGGGTGAAGGACAAATCGAGAAAGGTGTCGCGGTCGCTCGCGGGCGGAGTCGCCGGCTGGGAGATTCCCGCGCGCAGCTCGGCGATGGTCAACCCTTCGGCCGCGCCGTGCCCGGTGAGATTGAGCGCGTCGATGTCGAGCGCGCCTTCGGGATCGAGCGGCAAGGTCACGTCGCCCTTGAGGTTTTCGGCATCGAAGCCCGCCGCGGCCAGCACCAGCTCGAGCTTGGCGCCGTTCGGCGCCGTGAAGCGCCATTGCTGCAGATTCCAAGGCGCAGCTTCGAACACCATGGATGGGCCGCTCGCCTGGTAGGGCAGCGGCTTGGGTGCGGAGATATAAAAATTATCGAAGCGCAGCCGGATGACGAAGGGGAATCCCCCGACCGTCACCGCATCCCAATGCAAATCATAGCCTTCGGCGCGCTGTGCCTCGGCCCAGGGATCGATGCCGGCGCGCAGATTGTTCGCGGTGTAATACCAATAGCCGCAATAAGCGGCGGCCAGGAGGATGACGAGGGCAAACAACCCGAAGACTATGCGGCGCATGAAAGGACTATAGGTCGGGGGTACCCGCCCGGTCGACAGATGCTTCGCCAGGCGCGCCGTGCTTTCGCCATAATTGCCGTCGCCCGGCCCGGCCTTCTATGCTCCCTCGGGGACACGGGAGGCGCAAATGGGCGAGGGAAATCTGACCGTCCGCAAGGTGACCGCGCGCGCGGTTGCGGCGCCGCTGCGCCGCCCGATCCGCACCGCCGTCGGCACCATCCCGAACGCGCCGTTGGTGTTGATCGACATCGTCA
>DATNMV010000083.1:0-4894 GCA_035602175.1 Allostellaceae bacterium | reverse complement strand
ACGACGTTGAGCGCGCCCGAAATGTCCCGGATGGCGTTCGCGCCGAATCCCGTGGACGGTGACGGCGCGGCGCGGCGGCTGGACTTATCGGGCATGAACGATCTCCTCGGTTTTTGTGGCGTGGTGATGATGTCAGATGTTTTTGGAATAATTCAAGACTATGGCAACGGTATGACGGAACATAACGCGCCCATGGACGGCTTTTCCCTTCGCCGGTCGCGCGCCGGGCGCACGGAATCAGAGCTTGGTCTGTTGGGTGTGCGCGCGCAAGGTCGCGCCGCCGTCAAAGCAATGTCCGGCGGCTGCGTCTTGCTGCGGGCTGCGCGGCCGGCTCTGGGCGAAAACCAGCCGCTCGCCGTTGTCGCCGTTGTAGAAGAAAAGGTCGAGCACGCAATCGGCGCTGCGGTATTGCCACACTTCAGCCGGCGGATCGGTGCGGCGGAAATCGGGCTGGCCGTAAAGCGCCGCCACCTGGAAGGGCGCCAATCCGGCGAGCGCGTGCAGCTGCGCCGATCCCGCGGCGCCCGCGCTGTCGTCATGGGCGCAGGCGGCGAGGGCCAGTCCGAGTGACAAGACGAGGGACACAAGGATTCCCGGGCGCCACGCGGCGCCGGCCGGAATCTTATCCGCTTTCTCACTCATGCCCTGGCCCGTCCTGAAATGCGAACGACCGGGCGGGGCTCGCCAAGCGTCGGTGACGGGACGCAAACCCGAAGGCCGCGCCGCAAACCGCCGGAACCTGGATCGCCTCTCCCTGGAAGAGTCTTGCCGCTCTTCTGACTTAAGCATAGCCCCTAAGTCCCGGTGGACAAAGAGAAATCAGGGACATACCCGGCTCTTCCGCGCGGGCTTGCGGCAAAGCCGGCGTTCCTTATACTCCGCCCGCCTTTCGCCCATCCCACCCCCCGGACCCCTTTCATGGCCGCCTCTTCCTTCGATGTCGTCGGCATCGGCAACGCCATCGTCGATGTGCTGGCCAAGGCGGATGACGCCTTTCTCAAGCGCCAGGGCCTCGCCAAGGGCACCATGGCGCTGATCGACGCCGCTCGGGCCGAGGCGCTCTACGCCGAGATGGGCGAGGGGATCGAGGCTTCGGGCGGCTCGGCCGCCAACACCATCGCCGGATTGGCCTCGCTCGGCGGCAAGGGCGCCTATGTCGGCAAGCTGCGCGACGACGAACTGGGCGCGATCTTCGCCCACGACCTCAAATCGATCGGCGTCGCATTCAAGACGCCGCCCTTGACCAGCGGACCCCCCACCGCCCGCTGCCTCATCCTGGTGACGCCCGACGCGCAACGCACCATGAACACCTTCCTCGGCGCCTGCGTCGAATTGGGGCCGGAGGACATCGACCCGGAGCTGATATCCGCGGCGCAGGTCACATATCTCGAGGGCTATCTGTTCGATCCGCCGCGCGCCATGGAGGCCTTCCGCAAGGCGGCCGAGCTCGCGCACAAAGCGGGCCGCAAGGTGGCCCTGTCGCTCTCCGATCCCTTCTGCGTCGGGCGCCACCGCGCCGATTTCCTCGAGCTCGTCGACCAGCACGTCGACGTGTTGTTCGCCAACGAGCACGAGATCGCCTCGCTTTACCAGACCGAGCATTTCGAACTGGCGGCCGAGGCGGTGCGCGGCCATTGCGAGATCGCGGTGCTGACGCGCAGCGAGCGCGGCTCCAGCATCGTGACAGCGAAAGCGATGCTGCACGTGGCGCCGGCACCGGTCGCGCGCGTGGTCGATTCGACCGGGGCCGGCGATCTCTACGCCGCCGGGTTCCTCTACGGGCTGACCCACGGCCGCGACCTCGAAACCTGCGGCAAATTGGGCAGCCTGTGCGCCGGCGAGGTTATCGGCCATTTCGGCGCCCGGCCCGAGACCTCGCTGAAGATCTTGGCCAAAAGCGCGGGTCTTATATAACGGTCTCCGAAGGGCCATGTCTCAAGTTCAAATGGACATCCGCAACATCGCCATCATCGCCCATGTCGACCATGGGAAAACCACCCTGGTCGACCAGCTCCTCAGGCAGAGCGGGTCCTTCCGCGCCAACCAGCAGGTGATGGAGCGCGCGCTCGATTCGAACGATCTCGAACGCGAGCGCGGCATCACCATCCTGGCCAAATGCACCTCGGTCGATTGGAAAGGGACGCGCATCAACATCGTCGACACGCCCGGCCACGCCGATTTCGGCGGCGAGGTCGAGCGGATTCTCTCGATGGTCGACGGCGTGCTGGTGCTGGTGGACGCCGCCGAAGGGCCGATGCCGCAGACCAAGTTCGTGGTCAGCAAGGCGCTGCGCCAGGGCTTGCGGCCCATCGTCGTTATCAACAAGGTCGACCGTCCCGATGCGCGGGCCCATGCCGTGCATAACGAGATTTTCGATCTCTTCGCCGTGCTCGACGCGACCGACGAGCAGCTCGATTTCCCCACGCTTTACGCCTCGGGCCGCGCCGGCTGGGCGGTGACCGATCCCGACGAAGAGCGCAAGGATCTGACGCCGCTGTTCGACCTGATCCTGCGCCACGTCCGGCCGCCCGCTTCCGAGCCGGATGCGCCCTTCGCCATGCTGGCGACCACGCTCGAATACGATTCCTATGTCGGCCGCGTCCTCACCGGGCGCATCCACAAGGGCACGGCGCGGCTCAACATGCCCTTGAAGGCGCTGTCGCCCGACGGCACCCTCATCGAGGAGGCGCGGCTCACCAAGCTCTTGGCCTTCCGCGGGCTCGAACGCCGGCCGATCGAAGAGGCCCAGGCGGGCGACATCATCGCCATCGCCGGTCTCGCCAACACCACCGTCGCCGATACCCTGTGCGCGCCCGAAGTGACCGAGGCGCTCCCAGCCATGCCGGTCGATCCGCCGACATTGGCGATGATCTTCTCGGTCAACGACAGCCCGCTCGCCGGGCGCGAAGGCGGCAAGGTCACCTCGCGGCTGATCGTCGAAAGGCTGCGGCGCGAGGCCGAAGGCAACGTCGCCATCCGCGTCAAGGAGAGCGATCAAAAGGATGCGACCGAGGTGGCGGGCCGCGGCGAATTGCAGTTGGGCGTCCTCATCGAAACCATGCGGCGCGAGGGCTTCGAGCTGTCGATCTCGCGCCCCCAGGTCCTGGTCAAGACCGATCCTTCGGGCGGCAAGCTCGAACCCATCGAAGAAGTACAGGTCGACGTCGACGAGGATTTCGCCGGCATCGTGGTCGAGAAGATGGCGCAACGCAAAGGCGAGCTGCGCGACATGCGGCCCTCGGGCGGCGGCAAGACGCGCCTCACTTTCCTCGCGCCGACGCGCGGCATGATCGGCTATCAGGGCGAGTTCATGACCGACACGCGCGGCACCGGCATCATGAGCCGCCTGTTCCACGGCTACGCGCCCTGGAAAGGCCCGATCGAAGGACGGCGCAACGGCGTGCTGATCTCGAACGGCTCGGGCACGGCGGTCGCCTATGCGCTGTGGAATCTCGAGGAACGCGGGCCGATGTTCATCACTCCCGGCACCGAGGTCTATCCCGGCATGATCGTCGGCGGCCACTCGCGCGGCAACGATCTCGACGTCAATCCGCTCAAAGGCAAGCAGCTCACCAACATCCGCACCACGGCGAAGGACGAGGCGGTGCGCCTGACGCCGCCCATCCTCATGGGCCTCGAACAGGCGATCGCCTATATCGCCGATGACGAGCTGGTCGAGGTGACGCCGAAATCGATCCGTTTGCGCAAGCGCTTCCTCGATCCGCATCAGCGCAAACGCGCCAACCGCGCCGCCGAGGCCGAGGCCGGCTGAGCCCCGTCGTTTTGGCGGGCGCTCCCGGGATGGGGGTTAACTCGGATTTAAGCCAAGTTGCGGCAGATTCGCCTCCGGGGCCGGAGGCCGACTTGCTCGAACTCAAGACGCCCATGTTGCAGCAATTGCATCGCGATTGGGAATTGCGCAGGCGCGGCCGCGCGATGCCGTCACGCGCCGATTTCGACGTGCTCGATCTCAAATACTGCATCGGCAATCTCTCGCTCATCGAGGTCACCGGCGATCCGCCGCGCTTCCGCTTCCGCATCCATGCCACCAACGTGGCGCAAGGCATGGGCTTCGACCTTACCGGCAAGAGCCTCGATCTCCTGCCCGACGCGCACTACCGCCGGCTGGTGGAGGAGCATTTCGTCGAGGCGCTGTCCACGCGCGGGCCCGTCGCCAGGTACCGCAACCGGCAGATGACCGACCAGCACATCTGGAATTGCGAGGTGCTGGTACTGCCGCTGTCGACCGACGGCAAGACCATCGACATGCTTTTCAGCGGCTTCGTCTGGTTCTGATTCCCAAACCCGGCTTTCCTTCGCCGCCGCCTTGCGTTAAGGTCGCGTCCGTTTCGACCGACATCGTCCCCACGGCAACCGGATGAGCGCGCCATGATCAAATCCCTTTCGCTCGCCGCGCTGGTGGCATTTCTTCTCCTTTCACTCGGAGGTCCCGTGCGCGCAGCCGATCCCGAAAACACGCTTTACCTCGACGTGCCCAAGGGCCGCGTCGTCATCGAACTCCGGCCCGATCTCGCGCCCAAGACCGTGGCGCAGATCAAGGCGCTGGTGCGGCGGGGGTTCTATGACGGCATCGTCTTCCACCGCGTCATTCCGGGATTCATGGCGCAGACCGGAGATCCCACCGGCACCGGCACCGGCGGCTCGGGCAAGACCGTTCCGGCCGAGTTCAGCCAGGCGCATTTCCTGCGCGGCACGGTCGGCATGGCGCGCTCCCAGAACCCGGACAGCGGCGACAGCCAGTTCTTCATCTGCTTCGCGCCGTCGGCTTTTCTCGATGGCAACTACACCATCTTCGGCCAAGTGACCTCGGGCATGGAATTCATCGACGCGATCAAGTCGGGCGCGCCCGGCAGCGGCACGGTGACCAACCCCG
>DATNMV010000082.1:0-15439 GCA_035602175.1 Allostellaceae bacterium | reverse complement strand
AAATCCCTGCTGCTGCGCTTTGTCGTCGGCCCGGGCGGCGAGATCGTGCCCGACATCGAAGGCCGTCTGCCGGGGCGGGGTTTGTGGTTGCTTCCCCGCCGCGATATAGTGGCCACGGCGGTGGCCAAGCGCCTGTTCGCGCGCGCGGCGCGCAAGAATGTTTCGGTATCGGACGGGCTTGCCGACCGCATCGAGGATTTGCTGGCGCGGCGTTGCGTCGACCTCATCGGCCTGGCGCGCCGCGCCGGCCAGGCGGTTACGGGCTTCGCCAAGGTCGAGGCGGCGCTCGACAAGGGCGAAGCGGCGGTGCTGGTCGAGGCGACGGAAGGATCGGCCGGGGGTCGCGGCAAGCTCAAGCGGCTGGCGCCCGGCCTGCCGGTGATCGACGCGCTGACCGCCGCCGAACTCGGCCGGGCCTTTGGCCGCGAGCAGGCGGTGCATGCGTGCCTCTCGCGCGGCGGGCTGGCGAAGAAATTTCTCGCGGAAGCGGCGCGTCTCGCCGGTTTCCGCGATGCCAAGGACGGGAACCAGGGCGTGAGGATTCGAGACCAGCATGGCGGATAAAGGCGACGAAAAACGCCCCTTGAGTCTGGGCGGCCGCCCGGGCGGCAAGATCGAGATCCGCAAGCCGATCGAGACCGGCTCGGTGCGGCAAAGCTTTCCGCATGGCCGCTCCAAGACCGTGCAGGTCGAGGTGCGCAAGAAGCGCGCCACGCCCGGTGTAGGCCTGGGCTTCGGCGACAAGCCCGAAGCGCCCGCGCCCGCGGCGGCGCCCAAGCCGGCGGCGTCGCCGGCTGCGCCCGTTCCCGCGCCGCGCCGCGGCGTGGTCTTGCCGCATGGGCTGACGCCCGAGGAGGCGGCGCGCCGCGCCCGCGCCTTGAAGGGCGCGATCAAGGCCGACGAGGAGGAACGCCGCCAGGCGGCGGTCGAAGCCGACCGTCTGCGCCAGCAGGCGGCCGAAACCGCCGTGGTCCGCAAACCCTCGGCCGAAGGTCCGGCCGGCGACGCCGAAAGCCTGAAACGCGCCGCTGACGCCGCGCAACGCGCCGCCGACAAGGCGGCCGAGGATTCGCGCCGCGAGGTGGCCGAGCGCGCCGGCAAGGCGGCCGCGGCCAAGGTCGCGGCGCTGACCGCCGCCGGCAAGGTCAAGCCCGAAGAGGAAGACGATGACGGCCCGCGCCGCGGCCCCGGCGCGCCCAAGCGCCCGGCGCTGGCGCCGCGGCGCGACGAGCCGCGTCAGCGCCGCGCCAAGCTGACCGTCACCCGCGCGCTCAACGAGGAGAACGAGGAACGCATCCGCAGCGAGGCGCGCGTCAAGCGTCAGCGCGAGAAGCTGCGCCAACAGGTCCTGCAGGAGGCGCAGCCGCAGCTCAAACAGGTGCGCGAGGTCGTGGTGCCCGAGGCGATCACGGTGCAGGAACTCGCCAACCGCATGGCCGAACGCAGCGCCGACGTCATCAAGGCATTGATGAAGATGGGCGTGATGGCGACCATCAACCAGACCATCGATACCGACACCGCCGAGCTGCTGGTCACCGAGTTCGGCCACAAGATCAAGCGCGTCGCCGAGGCCGATGTCGAGGAAGGGCTGAAGGGCGACGCCGACCCGCCGGAAAGCCTGAAGCCGCGCCCGCCGGTGGTGACCGTGATGGGCCATGTCGACCACGGCAAGACCTCGCTCTTGGACGCGTTGCGCTCGACCGACGTGGCGGCCGGCGAAGCCGGCGGCATCACCCAGCATATCGGCGCCTATAAGGTCACGCTCAAGAACGGCCAGCAGATCACTTTCATCGACACGCCGGGCCACCAGGCCTTCACCGCCATGCGCGCACGCGGTGCCCAGGTCACCGACATCGTCATCCTGGTGGTGGCCGCCGATGACGGCATCAAGGAGCAGACGGTCGAGGCTATCCGCCACGCAAGGGAAGCCAAGGTCCCGATCATCGTCGCCATCAACAAGATCGACTTGCCCGGCGCCAAGCCCGAGCGCGTGCGCCAGGAGCTGTTGCAGCACGAGATCGTGCTCGAGGAACTGGGCGGCGAGGTGCTCGACGTCGAGGTCTCGGCGACCAAGAAGACCAATCTGGAGAAACTCGAAGAGTTGATCCTGCTCCAGGCCGAAATCCTCGATTTGAAGGCCAATCCGGATCGTCCCGCCGAGGGCACGGTGATCGAGGCCAGGCTCGAGCGCGGCCGCGGTCCGGTCGCCACCGTGCTGATCAAGCGCGGCACCTTGAAAGTGGGCGACATCTTCGTTTCGGGCAGCGAATGGGGCCGGGTGCGGGCGCTGATCGACGATCGCGGCCAGAACGTCCCGTCCGCTGGCCCGGCGATGCCGGTCGAGGTTCTGGGTTTGAACGGCACGCCGCTGGCGGGCGACGATTTCATCGTCGCCGAGAACGAAGGCAAGGCGCGCGACATCGCCGACTACCGGCAGCGGCTCAGGCGCGAGAAGACGGCGACCGCCGGCGCGCGCGGCACGCTCGAGCAGATGTTCACCCAGATCGCCGCGGGTTCCGCCAAGGAGCTGGCGGTGGTGGTGAAGTCGGACGTGCAGGGCTCGCTCGAGGCCATCGTCGCCTCGCTCGAAGGGCTCGCCACCGACGAGGTCAAGGTGCGGGTACTGCACGCCGCGGTGGGCGGCATCAACGAAAGCGACATCATCCTGGCCAAGGCCTCGAGCGCGGCCATCATCGGCTTCAACGTGCGCGCCAACCCGCAGGCGCGCGATCTCGCCAAGCGCGACGGCGTCGAGATCCGCTACTACTCGATCATCTACGAGGTGGTGGACGACATTAAGGGCGTGCTGACGGGCCTGCTGACGCCGACCAAGCGCGAGCGCTTCCTCGGCAACGCCGAGATCCGCGAGGTGTTCAACATCACCAAGGTCGGCAAGGTGGCGGGCTGCATGGTGAAGGAAGGCCTGGTGCGGCGCGGCGCCAAGGTGCGCCTGTTGCGCGACAATGTCGTTATCCACGAGGGCAGCCTCAAGACCCTGAAGCGCTTCAAGGACGAGGTGCGCGAGGTGCGCGAAGGCACCGAATGCGGCATGGCCTTCGAGAATTACGACAATATCGAAAAGGGCGACGTCATCGAGTGCTTCGAGGTCGAAGAGGTCGCCCGCGTCCTCTAAAGGGCGCGCCTATTTTCGCGGATGCCGAAACCGATGCCGAGACGAGGACCAAGCGCGCCGGGACCGCGCCCTTTGAGGGTGGGCGAGGAATTGCGCCACGCGCTGGCGCATATCTTCGAGCAGGGCAGGCTGCACGATCCGGCGCTCGCCGGGCTGGCCCTGACCGTGACCGAGGTGCGGGTTTCGCCCGATCTGAAGAACGCCACCGCCTATGTCATGCCCTTGGCCGGCGCCCATGCTGGCGAGGCGATGGAGGCGCTGAAACGCGCCAGCGGATTCCTGCGCCGCGAACTAGCGCAGGCGGTCAAGCTGCGCATCGTTCCGACTATCGGCTTCGCGCTCGACACTTCCTTCGAGCACGCCAGCCGCATCGATGCGCTGTTGCACCGCCCGGAGGTCGCGCGCGATCTCGCGCCGCGTCCCGAGGAAAAACAGCAGATCGGAAAGAAGAAGGAATGAGCCGCAAGACCAAGGGCGCGCCGGTCCATGGCTGGATCGTGCTCGACAAGCCCCTGGGCCTGACCTCGGCGCGCGCGGTGGCGGCCGTGAAACGCATCCTCGGCGCGCAAAAGGCCGGCCATGCCGGAACGCTCGATCCGCTCGCCACCGGAGTTCTGCCGATCGCGCTGGGCGAGGCCACCAAGACCATGTCCTTCGCCTTGGGCGGCCCGAAGACCTATCGCTTCACGCTCGCCTGGGGCGAATCGCGCGCGACCGACGATGCCGAAGGCGCCGTGACCGCCACCAGCGCCGTGCGCCCCGGCCGCGCCGACATCGAAGCCTTGCTGCCGCGTTTCACCGGCGATCAGATGCAGACGCCGCCGGTTTTCTCGGCGCTCAAGGTGAAAGGCGCGCGCGCCTATGATCTGGCGCGCGGCGGCGCGGCTTTTGCGCTCGCGCCGCGCGCGGTTTCGATCGACGGCCTGGCGCTTTTGTCCATGCCCGATCCCGATCACGCGCGCTTTGAAGCCAAGGTCGGTTCGGGAACCTATATCCGGGCGCTCGCCCGCGACCTCGGCGCGGCCCTCGGCACTCTCGCCTATGTCACTGAATTGCAACGTACTTCGGTCGGTTGTTTCACCCTCGAACGGGCGATTTCCCTGGCACAGTTCGAGGCCTTGGGGCATAGTGCGGCCGCTTCCGGGCACCTGCTTCCGCTCGAGACGGCGCTGGACGACATCCCGGCGCTCGCCCTGACGGAATCCCAGGCGAAAGCCCTGCGTTGCGGCCAGGCCGTGACGCCGTTGCGCCCACAGGACCGGGCGCGCATCGATCAAATCGGCGAAGGCGCCAGGATCTGTGCAACAAGCGGCGGCAAGCTGGTGGCGCTCGCTGAAGTCGCGTCCGGGGAAATCCGTCCCCTGCGCGTGATGAACGTCTAGATCGCAAGGAGAAAACGATGTCGATAGCGGTGACGCGCAAGGCGGAACTGATCGCCGAATACGCGCGCAAAGAGGGCGACACCGGATCGCCCGAAGTCCAGGTCGCGATTCTGAGCGAACGCATCCAGAAGCTCTCCGAGCATCTGGCGACCCATACCAAGGACTTCCATTCCCGCCGCGGCCTGCTGGTCATGGTCGGCCAGCGGCGTTCGACGCTCGATTACCTGAAGCGCGTCGACGCCAAGCGCTACGAGGCGCTGATCGACCGCCTGGGGCTGCGCCGCTGATCCTGCCCGCCATAGGCCGGCGGCAGGCACCGGCCTTGACCCCGCAACCCCGAATCCGGGAATCCTTCGCCGCGACCGCCGCGCCGGCATTCCCCACGAGTTTCACCGAGAGAGAGAAGAGAGAGACGAGACATGTTCAATCTATTCCGTAAGGAAGTTAACTGGGGCGGCCGCCGCCTCGTGCTCGAAACCGGCCGCGTGGCGCGCCAGGCCGACGGCGCCGTGATGGCGACCTACGGCGAGACCACGGTGCTGTGCACCGCGGTCGCCAGCAAACAGGCGAAGCCGGGACAGGATTTCTTCCCGCTGACCGTCAACTACCAGGAAAAGACCTTCGCCGCCGGCAAGATCCCGGGCGGATTCTTCAAGCGCGAAGGCCGGCCCTCCGAGAAGGAGGTGCTGACCTCGCGGCTCATCGACCGCCCCATCCGGCCGCTGTTCGCGCCCGGTTTCCTCAACGAGACCCAGGTGGTCTGCACCGTGCTGTCGCATGATCTCGAGAACGATCCCGACATCGTCGCGCTGGTGGGCGCCTCGGCGGCGCTGACCTTGTCGGGCATCCCCTTCATGGGGCCGATCGCGGGCGCGCGCGTGGGCTATATCGACGGCCAATACGTGCTCAATCCCAAGATCGACGATCTCAAGAATTCGGCGCTCGACCTCATCGTCGCCGGCACCAAGGAAGGCGTGCTGATGGTCGAATCCGAGGCCAAGGAGCTGTCCGAGGACATCATGCTCGGCGCCGTCATGTTCGGCCATAAGGGCTTCCAGCCGGTGCTGGACGCCATCGTCGAACTGGCCGAATCCGCCGCCAAGGATCCCTGGGACATGCCCGATACCGACGCGGAAAAGAAGGTCATCGAGCAGAAACTGCGCGGCGCGGTCGCGGCCGATCTGGCCGCGGCCTATGCCGAACGGCAGAAACAGGCGCGCTCCAACATGCTGGACGAGGCCAAGGCCAAGATATCCCAGTTGTTCGAGGACGAGGGCGATCGCACGTTGGCCGGTAAGCTCTTCAAGTCGCTCGAGGCCGAGATCGTGCGCGGCGCGATATTGAAGGGTCAGCCGCGCATCGACGGCCGCGACACAAAGACCATTCGGCCGATCTCGGTCGAGGTCGGCGTGTTGCCGCGTGCCCACGGCTCGGCGCTGTTCACCCGCGGCGAGACCCAGGCCTTGTCGGTGACCACGCTCGGCACCGGCGAGGACGAGCAGATCATTGACGCGCTCGAAGGAGAATACCGTTCGAATTTCCTTTTGCATTACAACTTCCCGCCCTATTCGACCGGCGAGGCCAAGCGCATGGGTTCGCCCGGCCGGCGCGAGATCGGCCACGGCAAGCTCGCCTGGCGCGCGGTTCACCCGCTTCTGCCCGTAGGTGAAAGTTTCCCCTACACCATCCGCGTCGTTTCCGAGATCACGGAATCGAACGGCTCGTCCTCGATGGCGACGGTGTGCGGCGCGTCCTTGTCGCTGATGGATGCCGGCGTGCCGCTCACCCGGCCGGTGGCCGGCATCGCCATGGGCCTCATCAAGGAGAAAACCGGCTTCGCCGTGCTCAGCGACATCCTCGGCGATGAGGATCACCTGGGCGACATGGATTTCAAGGTGGCCGGCACCGAACAGGGCGTCACCGCCCTGCAGATGGACATCAAGATCACCTCGATCACCGAGGAGATCATGAAGATCGCGCTCAACCAGGCGCGCGACGGCCGTCTGCATATCCTCGGCGAAATGTCGAAGGCGTTGCAGCATGCGCGCGAGGCGGTTTCCACCAACGCGCCGCGCATCACCGTCATCACCATCCCGAAGGACAAGATCCGCGAAGTGATCGGCTCGGGCGGCAAGGTGATTCGCGAGATTTGCGAGGTCACCGGCGCCAAGGTCGACATCGAGGATGACGGCACGATCAAGGTGGCGGCGGTCGACGCCAGCGCTTCCGAGGCGGCGATCAAGTGGATCAAGGGCATCGTCGCCGAGCCGGAAGTCGGCGTCATTTATAACGGCAAGGTGGTGAAGACCATGGATTTCGGCGCCTTCGTCAATTTCCTGGGCGCGAAGGACGGCCTCGTCCATATCAGCGAGCTGGCGCCGCAGCGCGTCGGCAAGACCACCGACGTGGTCAATGTCGGCGACCAGGTCAAGGTCAAGGTGCTGGGCTTCGACGACCGCGGCAAGGTGAAGCTGTCGATGAAGCAGGTCGACCAGGCGACCGGCGAGGACATCGGCGCCAAACTGGCGGAAAGCCGCCGGCCGCGCGAAGAGGTCAAGGCGGGCGGTTGATAACCGCGCCGCCCGGTCCCACATGGATTTCGGAGGGCCGCGATTGCGGCCCCGAAAGGGAATAGGGATTTGAGGGCGCTCAACGCCTTGGTGATGTCGGGACGCGAAGTGCTGCCCCTGGTCGAGGGCGGCAAGGGCATCTCTATCTCCAACGGCGAAAGCTCGGGCGCCTGGGCCTTCAGCGGCGCGGTCGGCACCTTCTCCGGCGTCAACGCCGATTCGAAGGACGCACAGGGCCGCACCATCCCGCAGATCTATCACGGCCGGACGCGGCGCGAGCGCCACGAAGAGCTGATCCGCTATTCCATCATGGGCGGCATCCACCAGGCCAAGGTCGCCTATGAGCGCGCCTCCGGCCACGGCCGGCTGCACATGAACATCCTCTGGGAGATGGCGGCGGCGGAGGAGATTCTCAACGGCGTGCTGGAAGGCGCGCGCGGACTCATCGGCGGCGTCACCTGCGGCGCCGGCATGCCCTATCGCATCGCCGAGATCTGCTCGCGCTACGGCGTCGATTACTATCCGATCATCTCCTCGGCGCGCGCCTTTCGCGCGCTGTGGAAGCGGGCCTATCACAAGTTCCGCGACTGGCTCGGCGCCGTGGTCTACGAAGACCCCTGGCTCGCCGGCGGCCATAACGGCATCACCAACAGCGAGGATCCGGAACGTCCCGAATCGCCCTATCCCCGCGTCTTCGAGCTTAGGCGGATGATGCGCGATTTCGGATTGGGCGAGACGCCGATCATCATGGCGGGCGGCGTGTGGTGCCTGCGCGAATGGGAGGATTGGCTCGACAATCCCGAATTGGGCCCGATCGCCTTCCAATTCGGCACAAGGCCGCTCCTCACCAAGGAAAGCCCGATCTCGGATGCGTGGAAGCGCAAGCTGCTGACGCTTAAGGAAGGCGACGTGTTCCTCAACCGCTTCAGCCCGACCGGATTCTACTCCTCGGCGGTGCGCAACCGGTTCATCGAAGAGTTGCAGGAACGCTCGGACCACCAGGTGGCCTATTCGATCGAGCAGGTGGGCGACCATCTGGCGCCGCTCGAAGTGGGCGCCCGGAAACGCATCGTCTATCTCACGCCGCATGACCGCGAGCGCGCCCTCACCTGGATCAATCAGGGCTTCACCGAGGCGCTGCGCACGCCGGATTCGACGCTGGTCTTCGTCACGCACGACAAGGCTCAGGAGATCCGCAACGACCAGATCAACTGCATGGGCTGTCTCTCGGCGTGCCAGTTCTCGAACTGGGCGCAGAACGAGGAAGGCACCACCGGCAAGAAGGCCGATCCCCGGAGCTTCTGCATCCAGAAGACGCTGCAGAACATCGCCCATAGCGACGATGTCGAGTTCCAGCTCATGTTCTCGGGCCACAACGCTTTCCGTTTCGCCTCCGACCCGTTCTACGCCAACGGCTTCGTGCCCTCGGTGCGCGAGCTGGTCGAGCGCCTGAAAACCGGCGACTGAATTTCCCGCCCTCCATCGGGCGGCGTCTCCTTCCGGTCAGCGGACAGCGGCGGCACGGAATGCCGATTTTCCCTGCATTTTCCTCGGATTTCCGCCGCCGCCGCACTCGTTACCTCTTTGTTAAGCCCGGCCGTGCTTTGTTTGTCGGTTATTCCGGTCAGTCAAACACGATACGTGGAGTGCTTCTCATGCAGCTGGAACAGCGCATCTGGCTGCCGCGCGACGGCTGGCGGATTTTGAACAGCGACGGCCCCATCGCGCCCGCACTGGTGATTTTTTTCGCGGCGCCCGGAACGACCGACGACGGCGCGCGCTTCAACGAGCTCAAGTCGTTCTATCCCGCCGCTTCCATCATCGGCTGCACCACCGGCGGCGAGATCAGCGAAACCGACGTCCATGACGGCTCGATCATCGCCACCGCGATCGCGTTCGAGCGCGCCGGGCTCGTCTTCGCGGAGACCTCGATCGGCGGCGAGGAGCGCAACTCGTTCGACGCCGGCGTGCGGCTGGGCCGCGGACTGCCGCGCCAAGGCCTGCGCGGGGTGTTCCTTTTGTCCGACGGAACGCAGGTCAACGGCACCGAGCTGGTCGCCGGCATCCAGCACGTGCTCGGGCCCGATATCACGATCACCGGCGGGCTGGCCGGCGACGGCTCTTCTTTCGTTTCGACCCGCGTCGGCTTCAACGCCAATCCCGAGCCGGGCAAGCTGGTCGCCGTGGGGTTCTACGGCCCGGAAATCCGCCTGGGCTACGGCAGCGTCGGCGGCTGGGACGCGGTCGGACCGGAACGGATCGTCACCCGCTCCGCGGGCAATACGCTGTTCGATCTCGACGACCTGCCGGCGCTCGATCTCTACAAGAAATATCTCGGCCTCGAGGCCGCGAACCTGCCGGCGAGCGCGCTGCTTTGCCCCTTGCGCATCCACCCGGCGGGCAAGCCCGAGGCCAGTCTGGTGCGCACCGTCATCGGCATCGACGAGGAGCGCAAGGCGATGACCTTCGCCGGCACCATCCCCCAGGGCCACGTCGCCCAGATCATGCTCGGCCATTTCGACCACCTGATCGCCGGCGCCGGCCAGGCCGCGCGAAAAGCCGCCTTTCCCGAAGCGCAACTCGCCATTCTGGTGAGTTGCATCGGCCGCAAGCTGCTGATGGGCCAGCAGACCGCCGACGAGGTCGAGGCGGTGCACGACGTGCTTGGGCAGGCCTGCCGGCTCACCGGCTTCTATTCCTACGGCGAGATCGCGCCCATGGAGAATTCGCCTTTCTGCGATCTCCACAACCAGACCATGACCATAACCACCATCGCCGAGGCGTGATCCCTTGCACAGGTTGCTGCTACGACAGTTGAAAAAGGCGCGCGGCGGCAAGGAAGGCGGCGCGATCGATCTCGATACGTTGCTGACGCTGGTCGACGGCGCCTATGGCGAGTTCGAACGCCAGCACCGCGTGCTCGGCCACACCCACAACGTCATGCGCGAGGAGCACGGCCAGCTGAATGCGCGGCTGTCGCGGCTGCGCGACGGCATCTCGCAGATGGGCGCCGGCTTCTCCATCTGGGACAGCGATGACCGGCTGGTGTTGCGGAATCAACGCATGCGCGAGATCCTGTCCCACATCACCGGCGACATCCAGCAAGGCGTGTGCTTTACCGACCTGGTGCGGCGCGAGACGCCCTTCGTCCTGACCATCGGCGACGGCAAGGATCCCGACGAATGGGCGGCCGCGCGCATGTCGCGGCACCGCAATCCCGCCGGGCCGTTCGAAATCGCCTTCACCAATGGCCGCTTCGTCCAGGTGTGGGAGGAGAAGACCGGCGAAGGCGGCATCGTCAGCCTGTATCTCGACATCACCGACCGCAAGCGCGCCGAGGACGAGTTGCGCCAGGCCAAGGAAGCGGCCGAAAGCGCCAACCAGAGCAAGTCGCAATTCCTCGCCAATATGAGCCACGAATTGCGCACGCCCTTGAACGCCGTGTTGGGCTTTTCCGAGGTCATGATGTCCGAGATCATGGGGCCGCTCGGCGACCGGCGTTACCACGAATATGCCAAGGACATCCACGACGCCGGCAGCCACCTGCTCGACATCATCGATGACATTCTCGACATGTCCAAGATCGAGGCCGGTCACTTCGACCTCGACGCGCAATGGATCGATGTCGCCGATCTGATCGGCGAGACGCTGCGCCTGATCGGCGCCCGCGCCCGCGAGGGCGGACTGACGGTCGTCCGCGAGATAGAGCCGAATCTGCCGCCGCTCTATGCCGATCTCCGTTCGGTCAAGCAGATCCTGCTCAATCTTTTGGGCAATGCGGTGAAATTCACGCCTTCGGGCGGCAAGGTGACGGTCGCCGCGCGGCTGCTGCCGAGCCGGGGCCTGGCGCTGAGCGTCTCCGATACCGGCCTGGGCATCGCCGCCCAGGACATACCGCAGGCGCTCAAGCCTTTCGGCCAAATCGAGCGCGCCCTGTCGCGCCGCCACGGCGGCGTCGGCCTGGGCCTGCCCTTGTCGAAACATCTGGCCGAACTGCATGACGGCACGCTCGAGATCGCGAGCGAGCCGGGCAAAGGCACGAATGTTTCGGTCTATTTTCCGCCCGCCCGCGTCGGCCGCGCCGCCGCCGTGGCGAGCTGATCCGCCTTTCCCGCCAATTCCGGCCTAGCCGGAAACCCCGGTTTGGGCTAGATTGAAAGGCACTTCACATCCGCTTCCGTCAGGCCCATATACCGCTCATGAACGCGCCGCGCCCCTTCGCCAACGCCCTCGAGTTGCTTCGCGCCGCAGGATTGCGGCCGACGCGCCAGCGTCTGGCCCTGGCGCGGCTGCTGTTCGAGCAAGGCGACCGCCATGTCGGCGCCGAGGAGCTGCACGGCGAGGCGCTGGCGGCCGATGTGCCGGTTTCGCTCGCCACGGTCTACAACACGCTGCATCAATTCGTCGGCGCGTCGCTGCTGCGCGAGGTCGTGGTCAGCCCGGGGCGTTCCTATTTCGACACCAATGTCAGCGACCACCACCATTTTTTCTACGAGGATTCGGGCCATCTCCTCGACATTCCGGGCGAGCGCATCAACGTGACCAATTTGCCCTCGCCTCCGGATGGCGCAGCCATCCGCCGCGTCGACGTCATCATCCGCGTCGAGCGCCCGCAGAAACAGCCCACGACCCGCCGCTAAATCATCTGAATTGTCATATTCTGTGGCAATTTAGGTAACATATTAAAACTATTCTAATCTATTGACAGTACCGGTCCCAGGGTTCATATAGGACAGGTGACGCGCCGTTCGATTTCATTTCCCAGAGGAGGATCCGATGGCCCTGAAAGGCTCCAAGACCGAACAGAATCTGAAGGACGCGTTCTCCGGCGAAAGCCAGGCGAATCGCCGCTATCTCTATTTCGCGCAGAAGGCCGACGTCGAAGGCTTCAACGACGTCTCTGCGGTCTTCCGCTCCACCGCCGAAGGCGAGACTGGCCACGCGCACGGCCATCTCGAATTCCTCGAGGAAGTCGGTGATCCGGCGACCGGCAAGCCGATCGGTTCGACCTCGAACAATCTCAAAGCCGCGATCGCCGGCGAGACCCACGAATACACCGACATGTATCCGGGCATGGCCAAGACCGCGCGCCAGGAAGGCTTCACCGAAATCGCCGACTGGTTCGAGACTCTGGCCAAGGCCGAGAAATCCCATGCGGGGCGTTTCCAGAAGGCGCTCGACAGCGTCGGCTGAATCCGCGGCGGGGGCTTTCATGCTCCCGCCCGTTTTTCGTTTTCGAAACGTGAGGCTTCATGCGGGAAGGTAGTCTCGAGGCGCCGACGCGCCATCCGATTGCCTGGCAGGATCCGGATTTCGCCGATCCGGCCAAGATCGAGGCTGAGCTGAAGCGCGTCTTCGAAATCTGCCACGGCTGCCGGCGTTGCTTCAATCTGTGCGACAGCTTTCCGCGGCTGTTCGACCTGATCGATTCGGGCGCCAGCGGCGAGGTCGACGGCGTCGCGCCCGGGGATTACGGCAAGGTGGTCGAAGCCTGCACGCTCTGCGATCTGTGCTTCATGACCAAATGCCCTTACGTGCCGCCGCACGCCTTCAACGTCGATTTTCCGCATCTGATGCTGCGCGCCCGGGCGGCCGGCTTGGGAGCCGAGCAAGACGGCGCGCTCGCCCGCCAGATGGTCGAAACCGACCGCAACGGCAAGCTCGGCGCCGCGCTGTCTCCGCTCGCCAATTGGGCGACAGCCACCGGCAATCACCTGACCCGTCCGGCGATGGAAAAACTCGCCGGCATCGACCGCCGCGCCGAATTGCCCAAATTCCACGGCAAGACCTTCGTCATGCGCGCCCGCGACAAGGCGCCCGAAATCAACCGCAACGCCCCCGCCTTCGGCCGTAAGGCCGCGCTCTATGCCACCTGCTTCGTCAATTACAGCAACCCGCGCATCGGCGAAGCCCTGCGCGCGGTGCTGGCCTTCAACGGGGTCGATACCGCGGTCGCTTATCCCGGCTGCTGCGGCATGCCGCAATTCGAGCAGGGCGACCTGGCGCGCGTCGCCGGCAATGCACGGCGCGTGGCCTTGGCGTTGAAGCCGCTCATCGAACAAGGCCATGACATCGTCGCGCTGGTGCCGTCCTGCGCGTTGATGCTCAAATTCGAATGGCCTCTGCTCCTGCCCGGAGACGAGGACGTGAAGCGGCTCGCGCGCGCCACTTTCGATGCCAGCGAATATCTGGTCGATATCGCCAAGAAGGAAGGGCTGGCTCCCGGCCTGAAGCCGCTCGAAGGCGGCGTTTCGGTGCATCTCGCCTGCCACGCGCGAGCGCAGAACATGGGCCCGAAGGCGGCGGAGATGCTGCGGCTTCTGCCCCAGACCGAGATCGCGGTGATCGAGCGCTGCTCCGGCCATGGCGGCTCCTGGGGCGTGAAAAAGGAGAATTTCGACATCGCCATCAAACTGGGAAAACCCGTTGCGCGCCAGGCGGCCAAGGCGGACAAGCGCCATCTCGCCTCGGAATGCCCGCTGGCCGCTCTTCACATCAAGCAGGGCATGGAGATGCTGGGCGAAGAAGGCCACGCGCCGGCGGAAACCTACCACCCCATCGAGCTGATGGCGCTGTCCTATGGCCTGCTTCCGGAGAACCGCCCATGACGAAATTCCGCGACCTGACCCGCGCCGATATCCTGCCGATGGATCGCTACGAGCGCGAACGGCGCGATCACCGCAAGCGCATCAGCGCGCTCAAGCAGAACCGCCGCGTCGAGGTCGGCCCGCATTCGACATTCTATTTCGAGAATTTCGACACCATGTGGCACCAGGTGCACGAGATGCTGGCGGTCGAACGCGGCGGCGAGCCGCAGATCGTGGACGAACTCGCCGCCTACAACCCGCTCATCCCCAAGGGCAGCGAGCTGGTCGCGACGGTGATGTTCGAGATCGAGGATCCGGTGCAGCGCGACAAGCTGCTGCACCGGCTGGGCGGCGTCGAGCACAAAATCTACCTGTCCTTCGCCGGCGAGAAGGTCATGGGCGAGGCCGATCCGACGCGCGAAAACACCTCGCCCGAAGGCAAGGCCTCCTCGGTGCAATTCCTGCGCTTTCCCCTCAGCAAGGAGCAGAAGGTCAAGTTCAAGGCTCCCGGAACCCAGGTGGTGGCGGGCATCGAGCATGCGAATTACGGCCATATGGCGGTGCTGCCCGAAACGACGCGCCAGGCGCTGGCCGAGGATCTCGCCTAACCGGCTTCGCCGCGCGGCCTAGCCCGCGGGCGTGTGCAGCAGCACGTAATAGATGACGTAGATCCAGCTCAGGAAACCGTCGATCACCGCCCAGAGCACGCTTTTATTCGCGGTCCAGGACATGGCGATCGCCAGCGCGTTGCCGAAGGTGATGCCGTAATGGAAATAATAATACATCGCCGCTCTCCTCGCTGATGCCTGACCGAGGATGACCGCAGGACGATATCGGCGTCAATATGGGGGCCTACTGCACCACTTCGTCGGGGTAGACGCCCCAAACCTCGGTGCGCAACAGCCAGCCCTTGATGTTCTGCTTTTCTGTTTCGATCCGGCACCAGGCGTTGCGGCATTCCAGCAGCCGCGCCACCACGCCGGGCTCGAGCTTGGCCAGAGCCGGCGAATCCCGCGCCGGATCGCGATAGATGGTGCGCGTATCGGTCTTGATGATGACGGTGCGGGCGGGCGTAATCATGCGCTCATGCACCCAGCCCTCGCTGCCCTGCCAGTCGCGCACCTTCAGCCATATGTCGTATTCGCTGAGGATTTCGACCGGCAATCCCTTGTGATGGTAGACGAATTGAATGGGGTATTTCGTGCCCGGCCCGGAGCGCAGATTGACCTCGCCGACGCGCAGGCTGGCGAAGCGCGGCACGCCGGGCTTGTCGTCGGCGCGGGCCGGAACCGCCGCGAAAAGCAGAACGGCCAGCGCGACAAACGCGAATTGTGATCGGGATGACAGGGACGCGGCGCGGAACACGGGCTCTCCTCTAGCTCCGACCGTAATTCGGGTCAAGTCCGGATCGGGCGAAATTCGGGTTTTACGCGCCGCGATCAAGGCTTGACGCGGCGCGTCCTTTTGCTTTTGCGCGCCGCTGTTAAGGTTTGACGCGGCGCGCGAGAGCGATGCCGCCGAAGATCGCGGCCATGGCGACGATCAGGGGCAGGGTCAGACGCTCGCCCAGGAACACCACCGAGATCAGCACCGACAGCGGCGGCACCAGGAACTGGAACACGGCGACGCGTCTGACGCCGCCCTTGGCCAGCGCCCAGAACCAGGCGATGAAGGCGAGTAGCATCGGGCCATAAGCCAGCGTGACGATGCTCGCCCACATGCCCCAGCTGAAACTCGCCCACGGCACGGCGACCGCCCGCACCGCGG
>DATNMV010000081.1:0-4878 GCA_035602175.1 Allostellaceae bacterium | reverse complement strand
CGCCACCGTGACGGCGGTGAAGCGCGCCGATCTCGCCAGCCGCCGCGTCATCGCCTTCGCCACCCACGGCCTCCTGGCGGGGGATGTCGGCGTCGCTGAGCCGGGGCTGGTGCTGACCCCGCCCGCTAATCCCACGCCCGCGGATGACGGGCTGTTGAAGGCAAGCGAGATCGCGCAGCTCAAGCTCAACGCCGATCTCGTGATCCTGTCGGCCTGCAACACCGCCGCATCCGACGGTACGCCCGGCGCCGAAGGCTTCTCGGGGCTGTCGAAGGCTTTTCTCTATGCCGGGGCGCGCTCGCTGATGGTTTCGCATTGGTCGGTGGTGTCGGATTCGACCGTGGCGCTGATGACCCGCATGGCGGCGTTGCTCGAGCAGAAGGGCATCGGCCGCGCCGAGGCGTTGCGCCGCGCCGAGCTCGCCTTGATGGACGACAAGGACCATCCGGAATTCGCCCATCCGCTGTTCTGGGCGCCGTTCGTCGTCGTCGGCGAGGGCGGCGTCAGCCAGCAGTGACGGGCGGCCTTTGATTGCGAAACCGTCTTAACCTTTCGTTAACCTTGTTGCGGCGAAGCTCGGCGCGCGATTCGAATCGAGCGGGAGCCTCCGTTGACGCTCATAAACCGCAGGGCACGCTCACGCGCGCGCACCGGTTGTGATAAAACTCCATGGTGATGGATCTGCCCGACGCCGGTGATGACGCGAAACGCGAAGCCGCGTCCCGCGCGCCATCGCATGCAAGCGCGCATGCGCCAACTTCCGCTCTGCCCGATGATTCGATGGTGGGCGGGGTGGCGGGATGGATGCGCGCTCTCGGCGCGATCTCGGTGGCGTTTTCACTCGGCGCGGGAACCGCGACCGCACTCTTGTTCTTCCAGATCTCCGATGTCTGGCTGCTGCGCCCGGCGGCGTTGATCCTGGCGACACTGGCGCTGGGCGCCGGCGCCGCCAGCGTGGTGGCGTGGCACATGCACGCGCTCTTGTCCAAGCGCATCGATTTGATGAGCCAGGCGCTCGAGGCTTCTTCTACCGCGCATCTGATCCTGACGCCGGCAGGCGGCATGGCCTTCGCCAACGCCGCCTTCTACCGCTTTTTCCCCGGCCTCACCGGCTCGCCGCTGGCGGGTCTGGTCTACCGCAACGAAACCGACGGCAGCGCCGCCACCGATTTCGCCCGGCTCAAGGAAGAAGCGCAACGCACCGGCCGCGCCGCCAGCATCGTCGCCATGCGGCAGCCCGAGGGCGGAATTTCCTGGTTCAATCTCTCGGTATCACCCTTGGCCGGCCGCGCCGGTTTCACCCTGTGGAGCTTCGAGGACGTGACCTCGCGGCACGAGATGGAGCAGATGCTGCGCGACGAGCGCATGAAGCTGGCCGACTTTCTCGATAACGCTCCGGTGGGTTTCTATTCCGTCGACCAGAGCGGCCGCTTCCTGTTCGTCAACGAGGCGCTGGCGTCCTGGCTGGGCGTGCCGTTGTCGGAGCTGATCGAGGGCGACGCGCAACTGACCGATTTCCTCGATGCGCCGCCGCCCGCCGGCAGCCCGCCGCACGCGCCCTTCGAAGGCGGCGAAACGCGCGGCGAAGTGACGCTGAAGGGCCGCCAGGGACGGCTTATCCACGCCCTCATCACCCAAAGCGTGGTGCGCGACGGCGATAATCTGCGCACCCGCTCGGTGGTGCGCGACCTGACGCCCGAGCGCGAATGGGAAGAACAGTTGCGCCTGTCGCGCCAGCGCTTCCGCCGCTTCTTCGCCAACGCCCCGGTCGGCATCGCGCTGATGGACCGCGAGGGACACATCGAGGAAGCCAACGAGGCCCTGTGCCGCCTGGTGAAATTGGAGCCGCAGGAGGTGATCGGCAAGCCGCTTTTGGGCTTCCTCCATCCCGAGGACCAGGGCGCGGCCTGGGCCGGGCTCACGGCCGCATCCCAAGGCAAGAGCATGGCCGATCCGGTCGAGGTCCGGTTGCAAGGCACGCGCGCCAAATCCGCCGCGCTGTTCATCAGCCGCTTGGGCGGTGAAACCTCGGGCGGCGAGGACAGCGACGCCGGATTCATCCTGCACTTCATCGACACCACCGAGCAGAAGAGCCTGCAGGCGCAATTCTCCCAGTCGCAGAAGATGCAGGCGGTGGGCCAGCTCGCGGGCGGCGTTGCGCACGACTTCAACAATTTGCTCACCGCCATGATCGGCTTCTGCGATCTGCTGCTGCTGCGCTTCCGGCCGGGCGATCCTTCCTTCGCCGACATCATGCAGATCAAGCAGAACGCCAACCGCGCCGCCAATCTGGTCCGCCAGTTGCTGGCCTTCTCGCGCCAGCAGGCCTTGCAGCCGCGCGTGCTCGCCGTCACCGACGTGCTGGCCGAGCTCTCGCACCTGCTGCGCCGGCTCATCGGCGAGAACATCGAATTGAAGGTGGTGCACGGCCGCGAACTGTGGCTCGTCAAGGTGGACCAGGGGCAACTCGAGCAGGTGATCATCAACCTCGCGGTGAACGCGCGCGACGCCATGGCGCTGGGCGGCATCCTCACCATCCGGACCGCCAACATCGCTAGCGACAGCGAAACCCGGCGCGGCTACGAGATCATGCCGCCCGGCGATTACGTGATGATCGAGATGACCGATACCGGAATCGGCATTCCGAAGGAGAACCAGGCGCGCATCTTCGAGCCGTTCTTCTCGACCAAGGAGGTGGGTTCGGGCACCGGGCTCGGGCTTTCGACCGTCTACGGCATCGTCAAGCAGACCGGCGGCTTCGTCTTCGTCGACAGCGAGACGGGCAAGGGCGCCAAATTCTCGATCTTCCTGCCGCGCCATGTGGGCGCCGAGGCGGCGGAGCCGGCGCGCGCCGATCCGGGCGAGACCGGCGCGCAGAAGGATCTGAGCGGCTCGGGCACGGTGCTGCTGGTCGAGGACGAGGATCCGGTGCGCCTCTTCTCCGCCCGCGCGCTTAAAAACAAGGGCTATCACGTGATCGAGGCCAAGAGCGGCGAGCAGGCGCTCGAGATCATGGCCAAGGGCGAGACCCGCATCGACCTCGTCGTGACCGACGTGGTTATGCCCAAGCTCGACGGGCCGGGGCTGGTGCAGGCCTTGCGCCGCACCCATCCCGACATGAAGGTGATCTTCATCTCGGGCTATACCGAGGACAGTTTCAGGAAACGCCTCGGCGACGAGCGCGACATCCATTTCCTGCCCAAACCCTTCTCCTTGAAGCAACTGGCCGGCAAGGTGAAGGAAGTGATGCAGGCGGAGACGGTTTAGCGCAGCACGGCGAGCGCGCAATGCCGCGCGCGAGCGTCGTGCGAAGCCAAATTTAGCTGATCCACCGGCCGCCGTTCTGCGTATCGCTAAGACAAGGCTTTCGCGGGGACGATGATGACCTTCGCCTATTGGATGATTCTGGCGGCGGCTTTTCTACCCTATCTCACGGTCGCTATCGCCAAGAGCGCCGGCATCGACAACCGCGCGCCGCGGGTGAGCCTCGATCGGCTCAAAGGCTGGCGCAAGCGCGCCGATTGGGCGCACCGCAACCATTTCGAGGCCTTTGCGCCCTTCGCGGCGGCGGTGATCGTGGCCGAACTGGCCCACGCGCCGCAAAGCCGCATCGACCTTCTGGCCGGCGCCTTCATTCTGCTGCGCCTTATTTATACCGCTCTCTATATCGCTAACCAGGCAGCCTGGCGCTCGATCGTCTTCACCCTCGGATTTCTTTGCATCGTCGCGCTGTTCGTCATCGGCGCGTGAGCGGGGCGCAGCGCCCGCTCAGCTGCAGCCATCGTCGCCCTGGCAATCGTGGCCCTTGTCGCAACACCAGGTTTTCTTGGCGCTCGTGCATCCCACCTGGTTCGAGGCACAGCAGGCGCATTCCTGCCTGGCGGTGTTGAAGACGCCATTTGGCAATGCGACCTGCGGGCAGCTGCATTCATCCGCCGACGCCGCGCGGAATGTAACCGGGAAAACCGTCGCCGCCGCCACCAGCAACAGCGTCTTCGCGAATACCTCGAGGAATTTGCGCCGCTGCCATCGATCCGCGCGCTTCCGCTCGGCGCCGTCGCGGCCGGCGATTGCCGCCCGGGCCGAAAATGCCACGACATGCGCCACCCACAGCGCGGCGAGGGCAAAAGCCGCGATCCAGCCGCTTACGATGAGGAGCGGAGCGTGCGCCAGCACGGTGAGTGCCAAGGCCAGGACAAGCCCGGAGACCGCGGCCAACAAAGACTGCCGCATGCAGCGGGGGCAGCGGCCGAGCCTGGCGTCGAGCGCGGCCAGCGCGCTTGCGGCGAATTCCCTGTGGATCGAATGACGGTCAATGAGACGCATGGTTTGCTCCCTGATCGGACGAAATGCCGTAAGCGGACCGGAGTGCAATTCTAAGCCTGCGAATCCGGCTGCATCGTGACGTTATTCACGCTCGGCGCGCGAGCGGGGCCGTACGCGTCAGGCGCCCCGCATGCCGGGAGCATCCAGGTCCGCACCGGGATAATTTGACTTCGGTCCTATCCGGACAGGGCCGAGAATCGTCAAATATCAAAGGCTTAGAAAATATTTCGCCTAGAACAAAAATGGAACTTGCATTGTTGAATGAAACGAGAACAGATATGTTCCGGAGAGGGCGGCTTTCTGCCCTTTTGCGAGGCTGTCATGCTTACCGCCTGTGCATTGATACCAGTGGTGGATCGGTAGAAGCCTAGTTTGATCTATGGAAATCGCAGACTTCATCATCGCCCTCGTGGCGCTTGTGGTCGCTCTAATGGGCGTCCCTCCATTCTTGGGAATGATGTATGGCAAGCCTGCTATTCAAGTCAGCTTTGATGAATCGTTTGAGACTAACGGTAAATATCTTCTCTGTGTGATTCGCAATCTGCCGATTAC
>DATNMV010000080.1:0-6510 GCA_035602175.1 Allostellaceae bacterium | reverse complement strand
CACGACGACGATCGGGAAGAACAAATTCGCCGGAAACGCCGCCAGGAACTGGATGACCGGCTGGACGTGCCGCGCCATGCGCGGGCGCAGGCCGATCCAGACCCCGATCGGCACCCAGAAAACCGCGGCCAGCGCGATCAGTACCACCACGCGCAACAGCGTCGCCGCGCCCAGCAGGGCGACGTGTCCAACCTCGGTCCAGCCGACCTCGGCATGGATGAAAGTCAGAACCTTGACCAGCGCCACCGCCGCGCCCGCCATCAGCAGCGTGTTCCACGCCCCATCGATCGCCTTCGCGGCGTTTTTGCTGCCGCGCGGCAGCGGCGGCAGGTTGGGCACGCGCTGGATGGCGCGGCTCGACAGCCGTGCCGAGAAATCGGCGCAAAGGGCGAGAAAATGAAACAGGCGCGCTTTTCGCAGCATCACCAGGAACCAGGGCGGCTCGATCTCGTCCGTGCCGATCTCCTCGTATTTGAAGCGCTGCACCCAGGCGAGCAGCGGACGGAACAGCAGCTGGTCGTAGATCAGGATCAGCACCAGCATGGCGAGGATGGCGTAGCCGACCGCAAGCAGGTCGCGCTGGTCGATCGCCACCGAGATATAGGAGCCGATCCCCGGCAACAGCACGTTCTGGCCGTTGACCGTGATCGCCTCGCTCGCCACCACGAAGAACCAGCCGCCCGACACCGACATCATCATGTTCCACACGAGCTGGGGCAGCGCGAACGGCATCTCGAGCTGCCAGAAGCCGTGCCAGCGCGACAAATGATACATGCGCGCGGCCTCGCGCAGATCGTTCGGCACGCCGAGGAAGGACTGGTAGAGGCTGAAGGTCATGTTCCAGGCCTGGCTCGTGAAGATGGCGAAGATCGCGGCGCATTCGTAACCCAACAGCCGGCCCGGAAAGAGCGCGATGAATCCGGTCACGGTGATGGACAGGAATCCCAGGATCGGCACCGATTGGAGAATGTCGAGCACGGGGATGAGCAGCTTTTCGGCGCGCTTGCTCTTGGCCGCCACCGCCGCATAACCGATGCTGAAGACGAGCGACAGCGCCAACGCCAGCGCCATGCGCATCACGGTGCGGAGCGCGTATTCCGGCAGATGGCGGGGATCGAGCGAAATGTGGATGGCTTGGCCGGGATGGAACGGCACGCTCATCTGCTGGCTCGCCCAGGCGAACAGCATGATGCCGCCGATCACCAGCGGCAGCGCCACGCCGTCCCAGAAGCTCGGGCGGAAGCGCGACGGCCAGGCGACGATCGGGAGACCCCATCGCTGATTCATCGTCCCCGATCCCTTTGCCCATGCCTCGTATGCCGCCCTGATGTAGCCCAAAGCCGGGGGGCAGCGGAAGCGCCGCGGACGCGGCTCACGGGCTTTTGCGACGGAAAAATGACATTTGCCGGTGGCCCGGCGAATGCCTAGGACATGGCCTCAGCCGGCCGCCGGCCGGGGGATGGGGAGGCTCGATTGAGCAACGGGACGGACAAGGCGGATTGGAAGAACCGGTCGGTGCCGGAACGCTTCATGTTCGCGCTCCACGGCATCGGCGCCGCCTGGCGGCGCGAGGGCAGCTTCCGCCTCGAAACCCTGTGCGCTTGCCTGGCCTTGGCCTTGCTGGCCTATCTCCGTCCGCCGCTGGTGTGGTGGGCGGCGGGCGTGCTCACCATCGCCTTCGTGCTGGCGGCCGAGCTCATCAATTCGGCGATCGAGGCGCTGGCCGACCACCTCCATCCCGATCTGCATGCCGAGATTCGCGCGGTCAAGGACATGGCGGCGGGCGGCATCCTGGTGTTGAACGGCGCGGCGCTCGCCATCCTGCTGCTGTTGCTGGCGGCGACGCTCTAGGCGCTAGCGCCAGAATTGGCGAGAAGCGATGCGGCAACCCTCGGCCATGGCCGCGAGCTTGGCCCACACCACCTGCGGATCGACCGCCGCCTGGCCGACCCAGGTGCCGTAGCCGCAATCGCTGCCGGCGACCACGTTCTCGCGCCCGACCAGCTCGGCATAGCGCGCGATCCGCTGGGCGATCAATTCGGGGTGCTCGATGAAGTTGGATTTGGATTCGAGCACGCCGGGGATGAGGATCTTGGCGTCCGGCAATTTCACCCGCTTGAAAACTTCCCATTCATGCGCGTGGCGCGGATTGGCGGCTTCGAAGGAAATAGCCTGGGGCTTGGCCTTGAACACCAGGTCGATGATGTCGGCGATGGGCACGTCGCAATGGTGTGGGCCCTCGTAATTGCCCCAGCACAGATGCATGCGCAGATTCTCGGCTGGGATGTTGCGCACGGCGTGGTTCAACGCCTCGATGTGCATCGCCGCCATCTTGCGGAATTCCTGGAGGTCGAGATCGCCGAATTGAATGTGGCGGCCCATGGCGAGATCGGGACAATCGAGCTGCAAGGTGAAACCGGAACCCGCCACCGTCTCGTATTCCTCGCGCATCGCCTCGGCTATGGCCTCGAGATAGGCCTCGTGGTTCTTGTAATGGCCGTTGTGGAAGAACAGCGAAACCACGCCGGGCGAGGCCGCGCTCATGAAGCCGCCTTCGTGTTTCACGCCCGTCAACGCGGCCTTGAGATTCGCGACGTCGGTTTTGGCTGCCTCGTGATCCCTGACCGAAATGGGCCCGTTGCAGGCCGGCGTCTTGCGCCGCGAGCGCCCCGGATCGCCGAACACCTTGCGGTAGAGATTGGGAAAATCCTTGAGGTCCTGGTAGCCGGTGACCGGGATGCTTTCGCCGCCGAAGCCCGCCAGCCGGTCCTTGATGTATGTGGCATAGCTAGGCTTCGACATTTCCCCGTCGTTGATGAAATCCACGCCCGCCTCGGCTTGTTTTTTCACCACCTCGGCCACGGCGGCGCGAATATGGGCACCCAACGCCGTGCGATCGACCGGCACACCTTCTTCCTTGGCGTACATGTCGCGGATCAGCTGCTCGGGCCGCGGCAGGCTGCCGGTATGGGTGCATAGGAATCGGGCGCTGCTGCGTTTCATTGGGTTTCCTTCCCCTCCGCCGAAACTAGCATCGCCCTGGAACCCGCGGATAGCGTGGGATTTGCCCACGCCACAATGGCCACGAAATCGCCCCGAAAATCACCGCGAAATCGCCATCAATTCTGCGCCTCATGACGAATGCAAAGGAGGTAACCGCCATGAAGATGATACGCAAACCCATCATTCTCGCTGGCTTGTGCGTCGCGCTGTTCGCAGCACCCGCTTTGGCTAGCAGCGACCTCGCCGATCCGGGCGCGTCCATCCCGGGCACGGCCGCGGGCGTCCAGCCCGGCACGCATCATGTCAAGCTCAACACGGTGCGCCCGCGCAATCTGCAGCAGCAGCATCGCGCCGAGGCACGACAGCAGGCTCATGCGAAGAAGCTCGCCGATATCCGCTCCGGCCGGTTGCGCAGCCAGCGTTTGGCGTCGGCGCAATCGAAGGCGCAGAAATCGGCGCGCCTGTCGCGGCTGCAGCAGACCGCAATGCTGCCTTACCCCGGCGCGGGGCCTTACGACGCCGCCAACGGCCCCGCCGGGCCGTAACGCGAATTTGGTCCGTTTCCCCAGCCGGCAGCCGCCGGCCGGAAAGATCGGGAGGCAGGGGACGCTCGCTTGGCGGGCGTCCCCTTTTCCTTGGCGCCTTCCCGGGCCGGATAGAGGTTGATCGCCGGGCGCGCGTGCCGCAAAATGTTCGTCAAAGCCTATCAAAGCCCATCAAAGCCTTGGGCGCGCGGGGAGAAACGCAATGGCCAAGCAACGCATCCGCTATGTCGATCCGGCTTCGCTCACGGACGAGCGCATGCTGGCCGAGCTCGATCGCTGCCGGCGCGAGGGCACGCCTCGTCCCGAAAGCCAGTCGATCCGCGCCCATGTGCCCGCCGTTTTCTGGGCCTTCGCCAATGCCTGGGACGGCGCTTTCCGCAACGGCGTCACCGATCACAGCATCAAGGAGCTGTGCCGCGTCTATGTCTCGCATTCGGTCAAGTGCGAATATTGCGGCAACCAGCGCTCGGTGAAATCGCAGAAGGCCGGCCTGGTCGAAGAGGATTACCGCGACCTGCTCGATTTCGAGCGTTCCGCGCGCTACGACGACCGGCAGAAGGCGGCGCTCGCCTATGCCGAAGCGATCACCTGGGATCTGCCGGCGGAGGACGCGCTGTGGGACCGCCTCTACCGGCATTTCACCGAGCCGCAACTGGTCGAGCTGGGATTTTTCATCGCCCTCACCATGGGCCAGCAGCGCTGGCTCAGGACGCTCAACATCGATCATCACCAGGTGCTGGCCGGCACCTCGGCTTCGATGGCGCCGGGCTTCGAGAGCGAAGCCGCCTTGAAGCAGAGCAAGGCGCGGGCGGACTACTGGGCCAAGCGGGACGCCAAGCCCGGCAAGGTCGCGCCGGCGGCCGAATGACCTCCACGGCCCGGCCGCACCCGGCCACCGACGCCGCCGCGGCCAAGGGCGGCCAGATCGAAGTGCGGGGACTGAAGAAAAACTACGGCGCGCACGCCGTGTTCGACGGCGTCAATCTCGAGGTCGGCGAGCGCGAAATCGTGGCGCTGGTCGGGCCCTCGGGCTGCGGCAAGACCACGCTCTTGCGCTGCATCGACGGGCTCATCGCCGCCGAGGGCGAGGTGCGGATCGACGGCGAGCTGGTGACCGAGCCCAAGCCCGGCGTCGCCATGGTGTTCCAGCATTTCGGATTGTTTCCGTGGAAGACGGTTTACGACAACGTCGCCTACGGCTTGCGCATGGCCGGTTTGGACCGGGACGAGATCGCGCGGCGCGTGCCGCGTTTCATCCAGCTGGTGGGCCTGGCGGGATTCGAGAAGGCCTATCCCTATCAGCTTTCGGGCGGCATGCAGCAGCGTTGCGGCCTGGCGCGCGCGCTGGCCATCGAGCCGCGCGTGCTCTTGATGGACGAGCCCTTCGCCGCGGTCGACGCCCAGACGCGCGAGATCCTGCAATTCGAGCTGCTGCGCATCTGGGAACGTCAGCCCACCACCATGCTGTTCGTGACCCATTCGATCGAGGAAGCGGTGCTGATGGGCGACCGCGTCGTCGTGCTGAAGGGGCGGCCATCGCGCATCCACGAGGACATCGCCGTCGACTTGCCCCGCCCGCGCAGCCGTGAGACTCTCGTGCTGCCGCGCTTCGCCGAGTTGCGCGAGCGGGTCTGGAGCATGCTCATGACCGAGGCGAAGAAGGCCGAATTCCAGATCGGGACGTGAAGAAGCCCGAAAAACAGGCAGAACGATTCCAAGGGGAGGATGATCGATGTTCCGTAAAGCCGTCCTGATCGCGGCCCTGTTGGCCGCTTCGCTCGCGGCGCCGCTGGCGCGGCCGGCCTTGGCCGACAATCCCAAGATCGTGCTGGCGCCGCCGGGCGTGCCGCCGATTTTCATCTCGATCATCGCCTTCGTGGCGCAGGACCAGGGCTTCTTCAAGAAATACGGCGTCGACGTCGAGCTGCGCCAATTCGACAACGGCACCGCCGCCGCCCGCGCCGTGGTCGCCGGCGACATCGACGCGTCGATGTCGGCGACCGCGCTGCTCATCAGCCAGATCGCCAATGCCGGCGTGCCGCTGACGGGCATCTACGGCTTCCCCAAGCCGGATTTCGAGCTCGGCACCACCAACCTGCAGAAGGCCACCTGCGAGGACGTCAAGGGCCAGCAAATCGGCGTCGACACGCCGGGCGGCGCGCGTTCGATCGCGTTGAAGGCCATTCTCGGCGGCGGCTGCCACATGTCGCTCGACGACGTGCAGCAGGTGGCGCTCGGGTCCAACACCTCGAGCGCGCTGCTCGCCGGCCAGATTTCCTACGGCATCCTCCACCTCGACGACGTCTCGGAGATCGAGAACCGCGGCAAGAAGGTGGCCATCATCAAGACGGTGCGCGAAAGCAATCCGGCCTCGCACAACCTCATCGTCGTCGCGACCAAGGACGACATCGCCAAGAAGCGCGACGGTTTCGTGCGCATGATGGCGGGCCTGATCGCGGCCGGCCGTTTCATGGCCGACCCGAAAAACGCCGACCGCGTCGCGACCATAGCCGCCGTCACCGGCCGCGACCACGCCATCGCGCTCGCCGCGGTCAAGGACTACGTCAAATACGGCCTGTGGGCGGTGGACAATGACGGCATGGACCAGAAGCAGATCGAGGATTTCATCGCCTTCCAGGTCAAGACCGGCAACATCATGGACGGCAAGACCCCGCCCACATACGCCCAGATGATCGATCCCACCGTCTGGCGCGACGCCAATGCCATGGTCGGCAAATAGCCCGGGACCGGCCACCCCTATGAACGCCGCGCTCAAACGCTACACGCCTATCGCCTTCAGCTTCGGCGGCGGCTTGGCGTTGTGGGAGATCGTCGGCCGCCACACCAGCGCCGCCTTCCTGGTGCCGCTGTCGGCGACGCTCGAACGGCTGTTGCAGCTCTACGAAACCGGCCGGCTGGTCGAGCTTTTTTTGAGCTCGGCCTCGCTGTTCGCGACCGGCTT
>DATNMV010000079.1:0-8151 GCA_035602175.1 Allostellaceae bacterium | reverse complement strand
CGGGCGGTGGCGCGTCTGACCACGGCGGGACATATCACCCGCCGCACCGACCCGGGCGACCGCCGGCGCGCCATTCTCGACCTGACGCCGCAAGGCACCAATATCTATCATCAGATCGTGCCGCTGGTGCGCGCGGTCGAGGACGACATCATGCAGACCCTGAGCGCAGAGGAACGCCATGCGCTCGAGCGCGTTTTCACCAAGCTCGAGGCGCGCAGCGCTGCAATGCCGCAAGCCGAAACCGCGGAATACTGAGCCTGACTTTTCGATGAAACGGGCGGCCGCGCTTGCGGGCAGCCCCTCCCATGCTATAACCCTCTCTCGGAACAGGGAATTTCGGGGAGTCTCTGCTTGGCTGGCGCGACCATTCTGGTCCTAAACGGGCCCAATCTGAATCTGCTGGGCGTGCGCGAGCCGGCGACCTATGGACGCGACACGCTGGCCGACATCGAGGAAGCCTGTCTCGAGCGCGCTGCCGTGCTCGACCTCACGGTTGATTTCCGCCAGTCGAACCACGAAGGCCAGCTGGTCGAGTGGATCCAGGAGGCGCGCGAGAACGCCGACGGCATCATCATCAACCCCGCCGGCTACACGACCACGTCGGTCGCGCTGCTCGACGCGCTCAAGGCGGTGGAGTTGCCGGTGATCGAGGTCCATATCTCGAACATCCATCGCCGCGAGCAGTTCCGCCACAATTCGCTCGTGAGCCAGGCGGCGCGCGGCGTCATCTGCGGCCTCGGCGCGCACGGCTATCTGCTGGCGCTCGACGCCATCGCGCGCATCGTCGAAGGCGAAAGCGGAGCCGAATAGCCCATCATGGCCAAGCACGACGATCCGATGGTGGATGCCGATCTCGTTCGCGCGTTGGCAGCGCTGCTGGAGGAGACCGGGCTTTCCGAGATCGAAATCGCCCAGGGCGACCGGCGCGTGCGCGTGGCGCGTAACGCGCACGCGGCCACGGCGGTGACGGTGTCGGTGCCGCCCGCGGCGTCCGGATCGGCCGCTGCGCCGCACGCCGACGCCGCCGGCGCGGTCAAGTCGCCGATGGTCGGGACGGCCTATCTCGCGCCGCAGCCGGGCGCGGCGCATTTCGTCAAGGTGGGCGACAGCGTGCGCGAGGGCCAAGCGTTGCTGGTGATTGAGGCCATGAAGGTGATGAATCAGATCCACGCGCCCCGCGCGGGCCGCGTCACCGAAATCCTGGTTGCCGACGGCACGCCGGTCGAGTTCGGCCAGGTGCTGATGGTTCTGGAGTAGACAGACCCGCATGTTCGAGAAGGTGCTGATCGCCAACCGCGGCGAGATCGCGCTGCGCATCCACCGCGCCTGCCGCGAGATGGGCATCCGCACCGTGGCGGTGCATTCGACCGCCGATGCCAACGCCATGCATGTGCGGCTGGCCGACGAGAGCGTATGCATCGGCCCGCCGCCGGCGCGCGACAGCTATCTGAACGCCGCGGCGATTCTCTCGGCGGCCGCAATCACCGGCGCGGACGCCATCCATCCCGGGCTGGGTTTCCTTTCGGAGAACGCCGGATTTGCGCAGATCGTCGCCGAGCACGGCCTGGTCTTCATCGGCCCTTCGGCCGAGCACATCCGGATGATGGGCGACAAGGTGGTGGCCAAGCAGGCCGCGGTAGAACTCGGCATTCCGGTGGTGCCCGGCTCGGCAGCGGTGATGGATATCGAGGCCGCGCGCCAAGCCGCGGAACTGGTGGGTTATCCCATCCTGATCAAAGCGGCGGGCGGCGGCGGCGGGCGCGGCATGCGCGTGGCGCCGGACGCCAAAACGCTGGAGGCGATGTTCCCCATCGCCCAGGGCGAGGCCCTGACCTTCTTCGGCAACGGCGCGCTCTACCTCGAACGGTTCCTGTCCCATCCAAGGCACATCGAGGTGCAGATTCTGGGCGACGGCCAGGGCGGCATGGTCCATCTCGGCGAACGCGACTGCTCGCTCCAGAGAATGCATCAGAAGCTGGCCGAAGAATCGCCCTCGCCCGGCATCAACCAGGCGGAGCGCCAGCGCATTTGCCGCCTGGCATCCGAGACCATGTTGAAACTCGGCTACAAAAGCGCCGGCACGCTCGAATTTCTCTATCAGGACGGCGAGTTCTTCTTCATCGAAATGAATACGCGGCTCCAGGTCGAACACCCGATCTCCGAGGTGGTGAGCGGCATCGACATCGTGCGCGAGCAGATCCGCATAGCGTCGGGCGCCAAGCTCGGCTACCGCCAGGAGGACATAACGCTTCAGGGCCACGCCATCGAATGCCGCATCAACGCCGAGAATCCCGAGAGCTTCACGCCCTCGCCCGGCGACATTCTGCGCTACCACGCGCCGGGCGGGCCGGGCGTGCGCGTCGACAGCGCGCTTTATCAGGGCTACACCGTGCCGCCTTATTACGACAGCCTGGTCGCCAAGCTCATCATTCACGGCACCAGCCGCAACGAGTGCCTGATGCGGCTGCGGCGCGCGCTCGAGGAATTCGTCATCACCGGCATCGAGACGACCATTCCGCTCCACCAGAAGCTGGTGACCGCGCCGGATTTCATCAACGGCGCCTATGACATCGGCTGGTTCGAAAGAACCTTCGACCGTCCGCTTTAAGCCGGCCGCCCCCGTTCCGCGGCGCGTGACGCGGCGGCGGAAATTCACTTTAATCGGCGGCGATGGCCAATCTCACCCCCGATATTCTGCTGCGCGCCTATGCTGCCGGCATATTCCCGATGGCGGAATCGGCCGAGGATCCGGAGCTGTTCTGGGTCGATCCCGAGCGCCGCGGTGTGCTGCCGCTCGACAAATTCCACCTGCCGCGGCGGCTGGCCCGGACATTGCGGCGGGAGACCTTCGAATTCAGGATCGACGGCGATTTCGCAGGCGTGATCCGCGGTTGCGCCGAGGCCGCTCCCGACCGTCCCCAGACCTGGATCAACCGCGAGATCGTCGCGCTTTATTCCGAGTTACACCGGAACGGCCAGGCGCACAGCGTCGAGGCCTGGCGCCAGGGCCGGCTCGCCGGCGGTCTTTACGGCGTGGCGCTGGGCGGCGCGTTCTTCGGCGAGAGCATGTTTTCGCGCGAGACCGACGCCAGCAAGGCGGCGCTGGCGGCTCTCGTCGCCTTGCTGCGCACGGGCGGATACAAGCTTCTCGACGTGCAGTTCGTCACTGAGCATCTGCGGCGTTTCGGCGCGATCGAGATTCCGCGCGCGCGTTATCACCGCATCCTGGGCGAAGCGATAAAGGCGCCGGCCTACTTTCCGGGGGCTCCGCCCGGCGGCGCGGCCGTCGTCGGAATCTTGCAGTCGAGCACATTGACGTCGTAGATCGGATCCTCGAGCGCCGAGATCGCCGGCGAGGATGCGAACATCCAGCCACTGAAGACGCGATTGGTTTGGCTGGTCGCGGCGTTGGGTCGGGTTTCATCGATCTCGAGGAAAGCCGTGGTCTCGGGCGTTTCCTCGGGCGGGTGCTTGAAACAGGCGCGCACGGTGATCACCAGCGTGCCGAAACGCACCGGCTTGTCGACCGGCGCGTCGAATTTCGAGACCCGCGCCGTGGTCTTGTCGAGACCTTGCAGCACCGCCACGTTTCCTTGCAGATTATCCGCGGTTCCCTGGGCGCGCGCCGAACCCACGGCGGCGAGCATCGCCATCAATCCCAGAACGGCAATCCGTCTCACGCCTTGTCTTTCTTGTTCTTGTACGGATTGACCAACCCCTCGCCCAGCGCGCGCAATACCTTGCGAAATTGCGTCTCGTCGCAACCCATCAGCACCGCGTCTTCGAGCGCGTCTTGCGCCAATTCGCGAATCTCCTCGAGGTTCTCGTTCAGCACCTTGATCTTGTCGAGGCAGGAGACCGGCTCTCCCGCAGGCGTCAGCCAAGTGGGCAGCTTGAGTTTGCTCATGCCGCTGTCTCCGCCGGCTTCTGCGCGGCAAAGCGCAGCCGCATGTAATCAACCGACCAGATTCCGTCCTTGAAGAGAACCGGCCGCAGCGTTTCCTCAACCTCGTCCTTGAAATCCTGTCGCTCGGATTCCGGCACCAGCGCCAGCAGGCTTTCCGCGAAGGTGTCGAGCCAATCGCCCAGCCGCCCCGGTAATTCGGTCGGACGCGGAAACAACACGATCGAGACGACCTTGAATCCCCGCGCCGCGAGCTTGGCGCGGTATTCGTCGGGCGAAGGGAAATACCAGGGAATGGCGGGCCTGCCGTCGATACCGCGCCGCTTCAGGGCATTCAGCGCGGCGCCGACGACATGAGCTACGTTGCCGGCTCCGCCGCATTCGGCGACGAACCGCCCGCCGGGGCGAAGCGCGCGCCATACCCCGCCGATCACCGCGTCGGGGTCGCGCATCCAGTGCAGCGCCGCGTTCGAGAACACGGCATCGAATTCGCGGTCGAAGGTCAGCCGGTTGCCGTCGGCCATGCGGGCATCGAGGCCGCGCGCCTTGGCCGCCGCGATCTGCTCGGCGCTGGCATCGACGCCCACCACCTCGGCGGTCTCGGCCAAGATTGCGGTCAGCGTCCCATCGCCGCAGCCGAGATCGAGGATGCGCTCGCCCGGCTTGACGGCCAGCAGATCCAGCACACCCAAACCCAATGCCGGAACGAAGGCGGCGTTGCGGCGGTAGCGTTCGGGATCCCAGCGCTGTTCGATTTGCGGCGCGCCCGGGGCGAACCCGGTCATGGCTTCGCTGGCGCCGGCGCGGGCATAGGCGCGGGCGCAGGCTGCGAATTATCGTCGCCGCCCTTCTTCTGCTGCGCCTGGCCATAGATCACTTGGCCGATCAGCGATTCAAGACTCATGCCCGAATTGGTATGCGTGATGCGGCCGCCCGGCGCGATGGTCTCGTCTTCGTTACCGGGCTCGATCGAAAGGAATTTATCCCCCAGCAGCCCCGATGACGAGATGGTGGCGACCGAATCCACCGGCAGCTTGATCGCCGGGTCCATGCTGATGGTGAGGGTGGCGAAGAAGGTCTTGGGATCGAGCGTCTGCGAGATGATGGAGCCGACCTTGATGCCGCTGATCTTGACGTCGCCGCCGTCGCGCAGGCCGTCGACCTTGTCGAATTGCGCCGTGAGCGTGTAGCCGCCCACCGCATGTACCTGGGTGGTGGTGTAGGCGAAGAACAGGAAGACGGCGGCGACCACCAGGACGACGGCGCCCATGACGGTTTCGACGGCGTTGCGGTTCATGGCTGTTCTGCTCCTTTGGCGTAGCACGAAAGATTCATTCCGGCTTCCACGGCTCGTAATCGCCGCTGGCGCGCTGGCGCTGCCCGCCCTCGATCAGCGATCCCGGCGGATGATAGGCCGCGGGCGTGCCGGTCAGATTCGGCTGATGCTCTTTCTGCCAGGGATATTTGAAGCGGCCGGCATCCTTCGGCAAGACGTCCACGGTGTGATGCAACCAGGCGTGAAATTCCGGCGGAACGCGCGAAGCCTCGACCTCGCCGTTATACATCACCCAACGGCGCTCGCGGCTGTCGAGCCCGCCGCCGCGCTTCAATTCGCGCCGGCCGCGCTCGCGGTAATAGCGGTTGCCGAATTGATCGACGCCGGCGAATTCGCCCTTGAGCCAGGTATAGAGCAGGGTGCCGATGTTCATGCGTGGTGGGGCAAAGACGCGCCCGGTGTCAGTGACGAATGGGGCGGACTATGGCACCGCCCACCTGCCCCGTCCAGACAGCAGGCGGGCGTGGGCCGGGCGTGGGCCGACCCATGCTTGACGCACCATCGGCGGCGTGGCTCAATTCCCGGCCATTTCCAAAGCAAAACGGACAACAACCTGGGGGCGCAACCGGCATGTCGCGCATGCTGATCAAGTCGGGGACCATTGTCACCATGGATCCGGCCATCCCCGACATGAAGAAGGGCGATGTGCTGATCGAGAACGGGCGCATCCTCGATGTGGCGCCCACGATCGAATCCTCCGACGCTGAGATCGTCGACGCGGCGAATGCCATCGTCCTGCCCGGTTTCGTCAACGCCCATATCCATACCTGGCAGAGCGGCCTCAAGGGCGTGGCCGCGGATTGGGCGGCGCCTGAGTATTTGCATAACATGCATGCGCGCATCGCCCCTGCTTTCATGCCCGGAGATATCTTCACCGCCAATCTGGCGGGTGCGCTCACGCAGCTCAATTCCGGCGTCACCACCATGGTCGATTGGTGCCACAACAATCCGACCCCGGCGCATAGCGACGCCGCGATCGAGGGCCTGGCCGAATCCGGCATCCGCGCCGTGTTCATGCACGGCTCGCCCAAGCCCGATCCCAAGCCGGGGCAGAAGCATTTCAGCGAGATCCCGCATCCGCGCTCTGAGATCGAGCGGTTGCTGCGCGGGCGTTTCGCCGCGCGCGACGGGCTGCTGACCCTGGGCATGGCGATCCTGGGACCCCATTACGCCACCTACGAGGTGGCGGCGGCCGATTTCAGCCTGGCGCGAGAGATGGACCTGCTTTGCAGCATGCATGTCGGCGGCGGCAAGCCGAAGACGCCGGGCGGTTTCGAGCGCCTGGCCGCGGATGGACTGATCGGCGGCCGGATCAACATCGTCCATGGCAACAATCTCAGCATGGATGTGCTGCGCGTGCTGATCGGCGACGGGGCCACCGTGACCGTCACGCCCGAATGCGAGTTGCAGATGGGCTTCGGCCATCCGGTGACCGGCAAGTTGCGCGCGCTCGATTCTTTGCCGTCGATCGGCTCCGACGTCGAGAGCGGCATGGGCAGCGACATGTTCACCAACATGCGCATGGCATTGCAGTACCAGCGCGCGCTCGACAACCAGCCGATCATCGACCGGACCGGCACCGCGCCCGAGCACGTCTCGATCCCGGCGCGCGAGGCGCTCGAATGGGCGACCATCAACGGCGCCAAGATGGCGGGGCTGGACTCCGTCACCGGCTCGCTGACGCCGGGAAAGCAAGCCGACATCGTTTTGCTGCGCGCCGACGATCTGAATCTGACGCCGGTCAACGATCCGGTGCATTCGATCGTATTTCACGCCGCGACATCCAATGTCGATGCGGTGTTTGTCGCCGGGCGCGCGATGAAGTGGGCGGGAAAGCTTCTTTATCCCGAACTCGCCCGGCGCAAGGCCGAACTGGCGGCGAGCGGTCACCGCATTCTGGCGCAAGCCGGATTAATGCATTAAGGTCCCGAGCAACAAACGAGAGGGAGGATTTATCCATGATTATCAATAGGCGCCGCCTGAGTCTGGCGGTAATGGGGTGGGCTTTCGCCGCGTTCGCGGCCGTGGCATTGCCCGCGGTTTCGCAAGCCGCCGATCCGATCCGCATCGGCCTGAGCATGTCCTTGACCGGCGGCCTCGCCGCCGGCGGCAAACCGTCGCTGCTGGCGATGCAGATGTGGCAGGACGACATCAACGCCAAGGGCGGCTTGTTGGGCCGTCAGGTACAACTCGTCTACTACGACGACCAGAGCACCCCTTCCAACGTTCCGGCGATCTACACCAAGCTGTTGGACGTGGACAAGGTCGACCTGGTGGTTTCGGCTTACGCCACCAATCAGATCGCTCCGGCCATGCCGATCGTCATGCAGCACAACATGGTGTTCATGGCGCTGTTCGGCACCGCGGTGAACGCCAGCTTCAATTACGACAAATATTTCCAGATCCTGCCCAATGGCGAGAACACCGCCATCGGCCCGTCCTATGGCTTCTTCCAACTCGCCATGAGCATGAACCCGAAGCCCAAGACCGTGGCTCTGGTGGCGGCCAACGCCGAATTCGCGCAGAACGTGATCAACGGCGCCCGCGACGTGGTGAAAGGGCTCGGGTTGCAGATCGTCTATGACCAGAGCTATCCGCCCAACACGACCGACTTCTCACCGATCGTCCACGCCATCCAGGCGACCAAGCCGGACGTCATCTACGTCGCCTCTTACCCGCCCGAATCGGTGGGCATCGTGCGCGCGGCCAACGAGTCCGGGCTTAAAGCCAGGATGTTCGGCGGCGGCATGATCGGCATCGCCTTTACGCCGATCAAGCAGCAACTCGGGCCGCTGCTGAACGGTATCGTCGCCTATGACGTCTACGTGCCGGAGCCGACGATGAAATTCCCGGGCACCGAGGATTTCCTCAAACGCTATCAAGCCAAGGCGCCAGCCGAGGGTGTCGATCC
>DATNMV010000078.1:0-2493 GCA_035602175.1 Allostellaceae bacterium | reverse complement strand
CCACAGCGCGCGCTGGGTATGCGGCGCTTCGGCGCCGAAGATCGGATGGTCGTAGAGGAAACTGCGGTGGATGCTGTCGGGACGCGGCGGGCGGTGGGGGTTGAGGGTCATGAACCAGGACTGGTCTTCGGAAATGCCTTGCAGGCGGTTGAGCCAATAGGTCACGCACAGCGCGCGGTCGCCGCCGTCTTCGCGCTGGCCGAGATAGTTCCAGCTCGACCACACCGCGCGGCGGCGCGGCATCAGCCCGGAATCATTGTGCAGGATGGCGAGGTTGCGCTCATAGCGGAAGGCGCCGAGCAAATTGCGTTCCTCGGGGCTGGGATCGCGCAGCATGGCCAACGCTTCGTCGGCATGGGAGGCGATCACCGCATGGTCGAAGCGCGCGGCGCCGCCGCGGACATCCTCCACCAACACATGATCGGCGCCGCGATGCAGCGCGCGCACGGCGCAGCCGAGCCGGACGCGGCCGGCGTAACGCGCGGTCAGGCGCGATACGTATTCGCGGCTGCCGCCGGTGACGGTGCGCCACACCGGCCTTTCCCCGAAGGCCGACAGCAGCCCGTGATTCTGGCAGAAGCGCACGAAGCTCGCCGCCGGGTGGCTGCGCATGGTGGCCATCGGCGCCGACCAGATCGCCGCCGCCATCGGCAGCAGATGGTCCTCGATGAAGGCGCGGGAATAGTGATGGCTTTCGAGATAGGCCCCCAGGGTGAGCGCCTCGTGCCCGGGATCATCGAGCAGATAGGGCGCGGCGCGGTAGAAGCGCAGCAGGTCGCGCAGCATGACCCAGAAGCGCGGCCGGAACAAATTGCTGCGCTGGGCGAACAGCGTACCAAGCCCGGTGCCGGCGTATTCGAGCCGGCCTTGGTCGAGCGAGACCGCGAAGGACATGTCGCTGAGTTGCGTCGGCACATCGAGATGCCGGAACAGCGCGGCCAGGTTGGGGTAGTTGCGCTCGTTATAGACGATGAAGCCGGTATCGACCGGCACCGCGCCGGAAGCGGAGGGAACCTCCACCGTGTTGGTGTGGCCGCCGAGCCGGTCTGCTTTTTCGTAGACCGTGACGCGGTGGCGCGCGCTCAACAGCCATGCGGCGGCCATGCCCGAAATCCCCGTGCCGATCACGGCAATGTCGAGCGGACGCTGGGTCTGTAACGATGAATCGGTCATTTTTTGCCCCCGCGGCCGCCGCGAATTGGCAACGCCGGCGTGTCTGACCTATCGTTACGTTGGCAAGCGCCCGGCGGATCACCGCCCCTTGGTGATCCGGCGCCCGGTTTCCTCCGTACAGGACACTATGTATGCGCTCTCCTTTCGGTCAATCGGGACATCCGCCCGCTCCGGGGCCCAGGCTGTGAGAACGGCCGGGGAAGCCGCGAATCGCGGGCGGAGCGAGCTTTCGGGCCATATCCTGGCGATATCGGCCCGGGGCGACCGCGCCGCCTTTGGCGCGCTGTTCGCGCATTTCGCGCCGCGGGTGAAGAGCTATCTGCTTCGGCTGGGCGCGGGCCCGGGCCAGGCCGAGGACATGGCGCAGGAGGTCCTGCTGGCGGTGTGGCGCAAGGCGGCGAGCTTCGACCCGGCCAAGGCCGAAGCCTCGACCTGGGTGTTCGCCATCGCGCGCAATTTGCGCATCGACGCGCTGCGCCGCGAGCGCCATCCCGAAGTGAGCGACGAGCATCTGGAAGCCGTGGCGGATACGCGCGAGGACGCGGAAACCGCGCTGTCGGCGGCCCAACGCGGCGCGGCGTTGCGCCGGGCGCTCGAGGAATTGCCGGCGGAACAGGCCGAGGTGGTGCGGATGTCCTTTTTCCAGGACAAGCCGCATGGCGAGATCGAACGCGCGCTCGGCATTCCGCTCGGCACGGTGAAATCGCGCTTGCGTCTGGCCATGGTGCGGCTGCGCGCGGCGTTGGGAGAAATCGAATGAGCACGCGGCAACCCGAACATCATCCGAGCGAGGCGGTGCTGGTCGCCTATGGCAGCGGCGCGCTGGGCGAAGGGCTGGCGCTGGTGGTGGCGACCCATCTGCTCTATTGCGCCGCTTGCCGCAGCAAGGCGCGGGACGTCGAGGCGCTGGGCGGAGCGCTGCTCGAGGAATTGCCGCCGGCGGCGCTGGCGGACGATGCCTATGCCAAGATCCTGCCCCGCCTGGGCGCGGTCGAGGCGAAACCCGCGCCGCGGCATCGTCCGCCGACCAATGGCGGCTTTTCGCCGCCCGGCCCGCTCGGCGATTATCTCGGCGGCCATGTCAGCGAGAACGATTGGCGCCGGATCATGCCCGGCCTTAGCCGCGTGGCGGTTCTGCCGCGCGGCAAGACGGGCGCCAACACCCAGCTGTTGCGGGTGTCGCCGGGCACGGCGCTGGCGCATCACGGGCATCGCGGGCTCGAGCTGACCGTGGTGTTGCAAGGCGGATATTCCGACGATCTCGGGCATTTCGGCGTCGGCGACGTAGCCGAGACCGACGATTCCATCCGCCACCGCCCG
>DATNMV010000077.1:0-8162 GCA_035602175.1 Allostellaceae bacterium | reverse complement strand
CCTCTTCCGCCGCCGCGTCGCCCGCTTGTTTTGCCAGCCGGCCGTCGAAGATCTTGCCGCGCAGTACCGCTTCCGCCGATTTCAGACGCAACGGACGCTCCACCGCCGCGCCGATGACCACGCGCACATCTTTCAAGAACTCGCCCACCGCCTCGACTGCTACCGCCACGCCCAGCGCCGGCCAATCATCGGCCGAGCGCGTGGTGCATTTGGCATAGGCTGCGCGCCAGTGTCCGGGCGGCGGAATCATCACTTCGACGACAATCTCGTTGTCCTTGAGAGCGGTCTCATAGACCCCGGTGGCGAAAAGCTCGGCCGGGATGATCCGTTCGCCCGCCGGACCGGCAGCGAGGATAGAGGCGCCGAGCGCGATCAGCACCGGCGGCAGATCGGCATGCGGATCGGCATGCGCCAGATGGCCGCCCAAGGTCGCCACATTGCGCACCCGTACACTCGACAAGGTGCGCAACGTGCGCGCGATGACGGGAAAGTTCCGGTGAATCTCCGGAGCGCGTTCGAGCGCGGAAAGCCTCGCCATCGCGCCGATGCGCAAGCCGCCGCCGGTCTCGGCCTTAATCCGCGTCAGTCTTTCGCCCGCGGCGCGCAGGCTGACCAGCCGCTTGGGCCGGAACAGACCGGATTTCATCATCAGCATCAACGCCGTGCCGCCGGCCAGCGGCCTCACCGACGGATCCCCGGGATCGAGCAGGGCGAGGGCTTCGCCGAGCGAACCGGGCTCGACCAGATCGAAAGGCATCATCGCGCGGACGCCTGGTCGAACAAGCGATCAAGCGCGGACGCGGCCTGGTCCGGAACTTCCAAGGGCGTAAGGTGGCGCGCGCCCTTTATCACCGTGAGAGTCGATCCGGCAATGCCGCGATGCAGCGCCTCGGCCATGGCCAAAGGCGTTGCGTAATCCTCTTCGCCTACCAGCACCGCAGCCGGCAGGTTAATTCCCGGCAGCTTCGCGCGCAGATCGCAAACGCCGAGCATGCGGCAGCTTGCGGCGTAGGACGGCAGATCGTTGCGCAGGAACACCTCGACGCAACGGCGGACGACATCCGGATGGCGCGCGCGAAACGCGTCGCTGAACCAGCGCGTGGTCTGGAACTCCACCATGCCGTCGAGGCCACCGGCCAGTGCCTTTTGTGCGCGCTCGCCCCATTGCTTGGGCGCTTCGGCGCCGTACCGCGCCGTGGTGTCGAACAAGCCCAAGGCGCGAGCCCGCTGGGGATATGCCGCGGCGAAGGCGAGGCTGACGCAGCCGCCCATCGAAGCGCCCGCAACCAACGATGCATCCCAGCCCACATGATCGAACAGATCGGCCAGATCGTCGGCGAAGCCCTCGACCGTGTAGGGTCCGGCAGACTTGTCGGACTTGCCGTGGCCGCGGCAATCATAGAGCAGCACGGCGGCACGAGGCGCCAGGCGCTCGGCGACGGGCCGCCAGAAATCGCGATCCATCGCCAGGGAATGGACCAGCACGGCGCGCCGCGATGCGTCGCTGCGGCCGTATAGCGAATAAGCGAGCGACGCGCCGGCGCGGGTGCGGGCTTTGCCCTCGATCGCCGGGGCCGCGCTTGCGTCCGCGGTCACGCCCGCGCCCGAGCCTGACCGTCTTCCAGTTCCTCAAGCCCGCGCTTGGCAGGCTCGATGCCCCAGACCGCGACCACGATGATCTGAATGATCAGGAGACCGATCATCAGCGCCAGCACCCCGGCTACGCCATAGCCCTTGAACAGCGTGACGACGATGAAGGGCGTGAAGATCGTCGCGCCGCGCCCGAACATATTGCAGATGCCGTTGGCGCGCAGCCGCACCTCGGTCGGAAACAGCTCGGCGGTGTAGACGCCATAAAGCAGCGCGGTTAGGACATAGATCGCGACGATCAACAGGAATCCCACCGCCAGCAACTCCGTCGGATCGCCGACGAAGGGGTAGATGCCGCCGAGCACGATGGCGGCGGCCGAGGCGCCGATGATGGTGGGACGGCGGCCGAGCCGGTCGGCGGCAAAGGCGCCGAGCGCGCAGCCGAAAGGCGAACCCAGCGCGATCACCAGCGCATAGGCGAAGGAGCGCGTGATGCTGAGCCCCTGCTGGACGAAGAAGGTCGGGATCCAGTTCACGAAGCCGAAGATCAGGGTGTTGATGGTGATGAGCACCACCGCCCCGACCACCATGCGCGGTAGCAGCGCGGGGCTCGCCAGCGAGGACAGCGTGAAGGCCGGTACGGGCTTCGGCATCGCCGGCGGCGGCAACGGCTTGTCGCCGGCAACTTCCTTCTCGATCGCCCGCATCAACGCCTCAGCCTCGTCCGTCTTGCCCTTGGTTTCGAGCCAGCGCGGCGATTCCGGCAGCTTTTTGCGCAGATACCAGACGGCCAGGGCGCCGATGCCGGCGATCACGAACATCGGCCGCCAACCGAAGCTCGGGATAATGAGTGTTCCGAGCAGCGAGGTCGCCGGAAAGCCCGAGACCACGACGAAGGCCATGAAGGCCATCCACTTGCCGCGCCGTTCGGGCGGCACGAATTCGGTCATGGTCGAATAACCGACCACGATTTCGGCGCCAAGGCCGAGACCCATCACAAATCGGCAAGCGATAAGCGTTCCCATGTCGGGCGCAAAGGCGGCGGCGAGCGATGCCAGCCCGAAGATGACCAGATTGAACTGATAGGTGAAGCGCCGGCCGAGATGATCGCCGAGGAATCCGGCGATGAGCGAGCCCAATGTCATGCCGATGAAGGTGAAGGAGACGAATTGGGCGTTTTGCGCCAAGGTCGAGAAGCCGCTCTGAACCGTGGCTCCCAGCACATTGCCGCCAACATAGAGATCATAGCCGTCGAAGAACATGCCGGCGCCGATCAGCCAGAAGATTCGGTAATGGAACGACGAGATCGGCAGCCGGTCGAGACGGGCGCCCGAATTGACCATCGCGGACATGTGACTTGACCTCCCCCTGATATTTTATTCTCAACGGCCTGTGGCCGTTATTGCGTATAACGCTATACGAATTGGCGGCCGAACACCATGGCCGAAGGAAAGAGGCAGCAACCGAAGATGCACAGCGATACAAAACTCGACGTCGAGCAAATGGGCGAAGGGCGCGGCCTGATCCTGCTTCATTCGCTGCTGTCGGACCGCACCGCTTTCGATCGCATCGCACCGCGCCTGGCGCGCGAAAGGCGCGTGTCGCTAGTGAACCTGCCCGGCTTCGGCGCCTCGGATCCAGCCGGGCCGGGGCTCGAGGATTTCGCCGACCGCATCGCCGGACATTTTTCCGGGCTCGGCATCGGACCCCAGACCGACTTGCTCGGTAACGGCTTCGGCGGCTTCGTCGCGGTGGCGCTCGCGGTGCGCCACGGCGGCAAGTTCGGCAAGCTGGTACTGGTCGATACCGGCGCCACCATTCCCGATGCCAGCAAGCCCGCTTTCGCCATGATGGCGGAGCGCGTCGAGCAAGGCGGCATGGCCGCCGTCGTCGACGTCGCGCTCGCCCGCATGTTCCCCGAGGATTTTCTCCAGGCCCATCCCGACATCGCCGCCGAGCGCCGGTCTTCCCTGCTGCGCGCCGATCCCGGAAACTTTGCCGCCGCCTGCCGTGCCTTGGCCAGGTTCGATTTGCGCGACGAAGTGAAGAAAATCCGCAACCCCACGCTGGTGGTGGTGGGAATGCGCGATACCGCGACGCCCCCCGCCTTGTCTCAGGAACTCGCCGCCAATATCCCAAGAGCGCAATTGGTCGAGCTTCCCCATTGCGGGCATTCGCCGCATATTCAGGATCCCGAGGGTTTCTGGAACGTGCTCAAACCCTTCCTCGGTCTTTCGGATGGCGCGGACAGCGTGAGGCCGTGATGAATGAAATTCTATTGGTGACCGGCGGCGGACGCGGCATCGGCGCGGCCACTGCCCTGCTCGCGGCCAAGCGCGGCTACGCCGTCGCGATCAATTACCTGGCCAAGGCGGATCGCGCCGAAGCCCTCGCGACGCAAATCCGCGGCGCCGGCGGCAACGCCGAGACATTCGCCGCCGATGTCAGCCGGGATAAGGACGTGATCCGGCTGTTTGCCGAGGTAGACAAGAAACTCGGCCGCATCACTGCGTTGGTGAACTCCGCCGGCATATTGGGGCCCTTGGGCCGCATCGACGCGGTTGACGCCGGCGCGATCGAGACCATGCTCGGCATCAATATCACCGGCACCTTGCTGTGCTGCCGCGAGGCGGTGCGCCGCATGTCGACCAAGCATGGGGGATCCGGCGGCGCCATCGTCACGATTTCTTCGGCCCAGGCGCGATTGGGCGGCGCCGGCGAGCTCACCCCTTATGCCGCGAGCAAGGCGGCGATGGAGACCCTCACCTTCGGTCTGGCGCAAGAGCTGGCGAAGGAGAATATCCGGGTCAACTGCGTGCGCCCCGGCTTCATCGACACCGAAATCCAGCCGCCCGGCCGCTCCGCCCAAGTCGGACCCACTTTGCCGATGGGCCGCCCTGGCCGGGCCGAGGAGGTCGCCCAAGCGATCCTGTGGCTACTCTCCCAAGAAGCGTCTTACGTGTCGGGCGCGGTGCTCGACGTCACCGGCGCGCGCTGAATCACCAAGACAGCGCGCCGCCGTCGATCGGAATCGCCGTGCCGGTGATATAGCTCGAAGCCGGTGAAGCCAGCAGCAACGCCAGCCCTTTGATCTCGTCGACCTTGGCGATCCGGCCCATCGGCATTTCCTTTTCGAACGCCTTGACGAATTCCGGATCGCGGAACAGCCGTCCGCCCGCGATGTTGGTATAAAACGGACCGGGACAGATGGCGTTGACCGTTATGTTGAAGGGACTCAATTCGATCGCCGCCTGCTTGGCGAGATTGCACACCGCCGCCTTGGTCGCGGCATAGGCATAACCGACCAGATGCTCGCCGCGCAGACCCGCAATCGAGGCGGTGATGACGATACGCCCGCTCTTGCGCGGCTTCATCGCGGCGGCCGCGGCCCTGATCGTGGAAAACACGCCGGTGAGGTTGAGCGCCACCACCTTGTCCCAGGTCGCCCAAGAGGTCTCGAGCTGCCTGCCTTCCGGCCCGGCGGAGATACCAGCGTTGGCAAAGACGGCATCGAGGCGGCCGTGTTTCTTAGCCAAGCCGGCAACACAGGCTTCGATGGCATCGCGATTTGAAGCGTCGAGAATTTGGGATTCGACCTTGCAACCTGAACCCGCCAGCCGCTTGGTTTCTTTTTCCAACCCGACGGAATCGACATCGGTCAGCAGCACCGTAGCGCCGTTTTCGGCCATGACCTCGGCCATAGCGAGGCCGATGCCGTTCGCGGCGCCGGTCACCATCGCCACATGGCCTTTGACGTCGAACAATTTGTCCACTTTCATTCCGCGCCCTCCCGTTTGCCGATCGCGGAACTAAATCCGATACCGGTTGGCGGCGCAAGGCGCTGGTTGCCCACGGATGGGCCGTTGCCGCCGGAGTGATGCCTAGCCCGCCGCTTTCGGCAGACGCTTTTTCAGCGTTACGTGGTTGCGGCCATTGGCACGCCGGTATTGCACGTCGTCCATCACGGTCTTGACCAGATAGACGCCCAAGCCGCCGATGGACCGGTTATCGATCGAGGCATCAAGATCGGGCGCGGGCGCCTTGAGCGGATCGAAAGGCCGCGCGTTGTCGATCACCTCGACCACGATCTCGTCTCCCTCGCTTCGGATGCGCACTTCGATCTCGTGGCCGGGTCCGTCATCGAAGCCGTAGGAAATGGTGTTGGTCAGCAGCTCTTCCAGCGCAAGATTGATGTTATAGCTCAAGGCGGGCGGGATGCCGCGCTCGGCGCAAAAAGCCTCTACGAGGTCGGCGATCCGCGAAATTTCGGACAGCTTGTCGGCAACGGCAAGGATTAGCTGATTGTCGGTCACGTCGTTCCGTCTGCGGAGATCGGGCGAAACTCCGTTCGGAACGTCGCATACCACGATTTCACGGCAGGGTCGAGCACGGAGGGATTATAACGATTGGTCGACTCATGCTTGTGCGGCACCGGCAGGAGGTTTACGAATGGCCCCGGATGGACCGGGTGGCAACCGTACCGGCTCCGGGCTGCAACGATTGCGATACCAAGCCGGTTGATTTTTCCCGCCTGCTTGGCAAGATCGAAATCGAATTGCGGCACGCTGGCGAGATAAGCCGCATGCGGTATCAGTTGAAATAAAACTGAAATAACCCAGACGAGGCGATGAAAATGGAAATGACGACCGAGGAGCTCGACAAGGGCGTCACCAAGATCAATCTGAACGGTCGTCTGGATGTGGCCTCGACCGGGCAGATCGAACTGCGATTCAGCGCCCTCGCCGGCGCCAGGCGCGCGGTGATCGTCGATCTGTCGCAAGTCACTTTCCTTGCCTCGATGGGCATGCGCATGTTGCTGATCGGAGCCAAGACGATCGCCAGCAAAGGCGGGAAAATGGTGCTGCTCGCGCCGGTGGCCGATGTCGCCGCGGTGCTTAAGACCGCGCGGCTTGACTCGCTGATCCCAATTTATGATCAGCGCGACGCCGCCTTCGCCGAGATTTGCGTTTGAGCGCGGACGCACGCGTCGTCAAGCCGAAGGGCCGGCTCGATAGCAGTACCGGCCCAGCCTTGGAGGCCGAACTGATAGCGATCATCGAGAGCGGTATCAGGCGCCTGTTGCTGGACTTCTCGGAGTTGCTTTACATCAGCAGCGCGGGCCTGCGCGTCATCCTGCTCGCGGCCAAGCGGATGAAGGCATCGAACGGGCGGCTGGCCTTATGCTCGCTCAATCCGCAGATCGCGGAAGTATTCAAGATCAGCGGATTCGACGCGATCATCGACATCCAACCCTCGTTCGACAGCGCCATGGCGCGGCTCAACGCACCCTGATCTCAATTTCTGTTTCGGAGCATCAGACGGGCAACAGCCGGTAGTGGCTGACGCCCCATTCCGCGCCGCCATCATGGCCGAACAGGCCCGCCGTGGCGAGGAAGAAGAGCCGCCAGCGCCGCTGCCATAACCCGGCATGATCGCCGTAGAGCATGCGCAAGATCGGCTTGATCGCGTCGATGTTGCGATCGTAATTGGCGAGCCAGTCGAGCGCCGTACGGCGGTAATGATCGCCGCTCCAGCGCCATTCGCGCTCGACCTCGAACAAGGAACCGAAATGCCGGATCAGCCCGTGGCTCGGCATGATGCCGCCGGTGAAGAAATATTGCGCGATCCAGTCGGCGCCGTCGCCGTGATCGAAGCGGTAAGGCGCGGTGCGGTGGCCGAAGACGTGCAGGAACAATTTGCCCTCCGGTGCGAGCCAGCCGCGGATGCGGCCGAGCAGCGTCGGCCAATTCGCCATGTGCTCGAACATTTCGACCGAGACCACGCGGTCGAATTGACCCGACGGGGCGAACGCGTTCATGTCGGCGGTGCGGAGATGAAGATTCGTGAGTTTCGCCGCGCGCGCCGCCTGCTCTATATAACAGCACTGGCTGTGTGAATTCGAAACTGCGGTGATCCGCGCCGACGAGTAGCGCTCGGCCAAATAAAGCGACAGCGAGCCCCAACCGCAGCCGAGTTCGAGGATCCGCTGCCCATCAGCGAGATCGGCATGGGCGGCGGTTTCGGCCAGGGCGCGCTCCTCTGCATCCGCCAGCGAATCACCAGCGGCGTAGTAGCAACTGGAATATTTGCGCTGTGGCCCCAGCACTAGCGCGAAAAATTCGGCCGGCAACTCGTAATGCTGCGCATTGGCGCTGTCAGCGCATTCGGCGATGCGGCAGCGTGCCATATTGGCGGCGAAGCGCGCCTCAACCTCTGCGTTGTCACCAACCTCAAGTTGACGTCTGGTGCGCCCGACCAGCAGCTCGATGCCGGCGCGCATCAGCGCGTCGGGCAAGGGCGCGCGTTCGGCGAGGCGGCCGGCGGCGGCGATCAAATTCACGGGCTCTCCGCGACCTTGGCCGCGGATCGGCGCGGCGGCAGGGGGAAGAAGGCGCTGGTGCGGCGCTGATAATCGCGATAGGCCGCGCCGCGCGAGCGCAGCATGTGCGCCTCAACCGGCGGAATGCCCGAGACGTAAACCAGCAGCACGTACATCAGCGCCGGGCCGAGCAGCGAAAGCCAGCCCCAGGGATAGTCGCCGCTCCAGGAGATCGCCAGCAGCGGATAGGCCA
>DATNMV010000076.1:0-5244 GCA_035602175.1 Allostellaceae bacterium | reverse complement strand
ATCAGCAGATCGTGCCGGCGCGCTCCTTGGCCGAGGAGCTCGCGCACTTCAGCGAGCGCCTGGGGGTCGACCTGCCTTCCCTTGGGCAGGTCGCGGCCGCCGCGGCGGCCCGAGCCGGGGTGGATGGCGCGACGGACTTGGTTCGGGTTGTCGGACATGATCCGCCCCGGACTCTAGCGACCCTGCTTCAGGAGATCGAGCATGGTCTGGCCCAACGCCGCCGGCGAATCGGTGACCGATATCCCGGCGCTTTTCATCGCCTCTTTCTTGTCGGCTGCGGAACCGGTGCCGCCTGAAATGATCGCGCCGGCATGCCCCATGCGCCGGCCCGGCGGCGCGGTGGCTCCGGCGATGAAGCCCACCATCGGCTTCTTCACCTTGCTGCGCTTCAAGAAATCGGCGGCCTCTTCCTCGGCCGAGCCGCCGATCTCGCCGATCATGATGATCGCCTTGGTGGCGGGATCGCCCAGGAACATCTCCAGGCAGTCGATGAAATTGGTGCCGTTGACCGGATCGCCGCCGATGCCGATGCAGGTCGATTGGCCGAGCCCCGCCGCCGTGGTCTGCGCCACCGCCTCATAGGTGAGCGTTCCGGAGCGGGAGACGATGCCGATGTCGCCCGGCTTGTGGATATGCCCCGGCATGATGCCGATCTTGCATTGGCCCGGCGTGATCACGCCCGGGCAATTGGGGCCGATGAGGCGCGTCTTGGAACCCGTGAGCACGCGCTTGACCTCGACCATGTCGAGCACGGGTATGCCCTCGGTGATGCAGACGACCAGCGGCATTTCGGCGTCGATCGCCTCCAATATGGCGTCGGCGGCGAAGGGCGGCGGCACGTAGATGGCGCTGGCATTAGCGCCGGTGGCGGCCATCGCGTCCTTCACGGTGTCGAACACCGGCAGGTCGAGATGCTTCGAGCCGCCTTTGCCCGGCGTGACGCCGCCCACCATCTTGGTGCCGTAGGCGATTGCCTGCTCGGAATGGAAGGTGCCCTGGGCGCCGGTGAAGCCCTGGCACATGACCTTGGTGTCGCGGCCGACCAGAACCGACATCAGGCCGCCTCCTTCACCGCTTTGACCACCTTGGCGGCGGCGTCGGCGAGATCGTCCGCGGCAAGGATGGGCAGTCCCGATTCGGCGAGGATCTTCTTGCCGAGCTTGACGTTGGTGCCCTCGAGCCGCACCACCAGCGGCACTTGCAGGCTGATTTCGCGCGCGGCCGCGACCACGCCCTCGGCGATCACGTCGCAGCGCATGATGCCGCCGAAGATGTTGATCAACAGGCCTTCGACATGGGGATCGGAGAGGATGAGCTTGAAGGCGGTGGATACCCGCTCCTTGGTGGCGCCGCCGCCGACGTCGAGGAAATTGGCGGGCTCGCCGCCGTAGAGCTTGATGATGTCCATGGTCGCCATCGCCAGCCCGGCGCCGTTCACCATGCAGCCGATATTGCCGTCGAGCTTGACGTAGTTGAGCGAGTGCTTGGCGGCTTCGAGCTCGGTCGGGTCTTCCTCGGCTTCGTCGCGCATCGCCTCGATGTCGGGATGACGGAACAGCGCGTTGTCGTCGAAATTCATCTTGGCGTCGAGCGCCAGCACCTCGCCCGATCCGGCGACGACCAGCGGGTTGATCTCGACGATCGACGCGTCGAGCTCGCTGAAGGCCTTGTACATGGCGAGCATGAACTTGACCGCGGCGCTCACCTGCTTGCCTTCGAGCTTCAGGCCATAGGCCAGCCGCCGGGCGTGAAAACCCTCCATGCCGGTGGCCGGATCGATGGCGAGGCGCATGATCTTTTCCGGATTTTTATGCGCCACCTCCTCGATCTCCATGCCGCCCTCGGTCGAGGCCATCACCGTGACGCGCGCGGTCTTGCGGTCGATCAGCATGCCGAGATAGAGCTCGCGCTTGATGTCGCAGCCTTCCTCGACATAGATGCGTTTGACTTCCCGTCCTTTCGGCCCGGTTTGCTTGGTGACGAGAACGTGGCCGAGCATGGCGCCGGCTTCCTTGCCGGCCTCTTCCGGCGACTTGGTGAGCCGCACCCCGCCCTTGCCCCTATCGTCGCCCTTGAACTTGCCGGCGCCGCGGCCGCCGGCGTGGATCTGCGCCTTGACGACGTAGACCGGGCCCTTCAACCCGCGCGCCACCTTTTCCGCCTCTTGCGGAGTATAGGCGACGCCGCCCTTGGGCACCGCCACGCCGAATTTTTGCAGCAGACTCTTGGCCTGGTACTCGTGAATGTTCATCGTGCCGCCGCGCTTTACCTTGTTGTCGGAGTTATTTTATGAGACCGGCGCCGCGCGCCCAGCGATACTTGGCGCCGAGCACGGCCACGGGGATTTCGGTCGAATAGGCATAGGACGGAATGCCGTGATCGTAAAGATGCTCCGCCGCCTGCTCGACCTGCACGTCGCCCGCGAGTGAGGCCACGATCGGCTTCTCGATGCCTTTGGCCTTCATTTCGTTCACGACCTCCACCACCAAATGCGCGAACACCATGGGCGGCGTGACGATGGTGTGCCAATAGCCCAGGATCAGCGCGTGGATGCGCGGATCCTCCAATCCCAGGCGGATGGTGTTCTGATAGGTCTTGGGCGGCTCGCCGCCGGTGATGTCGACCGGGTTCCCCGCCGCGCCGAAGGGCGGAATGAACTTGCGGAAGGCGGCGTCGAGATCGGGCGGCATCTTCATCAGGTTGAGGCCGTTGTCGACGCAGGCATCGGACAGCAGCACGCCCGAGCCGCCGGCGCCGGTGATGATCACCACGTTTTCGCCCTTGGGCGTGGGCAGCTTCTGCAATCCCCGCGCGTAGTCGAGCATGTCACGCAGGCCCGGGGCGCGGATGACGCCCGATTGCCGCAGGATGTCGTCGTAGATCTTGTCGTCGCCCGCGAGCGCGCCGGTGTGCGAACCCGCCGCCCTTGCGCCCGCCGCGGTGCGGCCCGCCTTCAACACGATGACCGGCTTCTTCTTGGAGACGCGCTTCGCCACTTCGGCGAAGGAGCGGCCGTCCTTCAAATCCTCGAGATGCATGGCGACGACCTTGGTGTTCGGGTCCTGCTCGAAGAAGGTCAGCAGGTCGTCTTCGTCGAGATCGGATTTGTTGCCCAGGCCGACGATCGCCGAAACGCCCATCTTGGCCGAACGCGAGAAGCCGATGATCGCCATGCCGATGCCGCCCGATTGCGAGCTGAGCGCGGCGCCGCCCTTGTAGTCGTAGGGCGTGCAGAAGGTGGCGCAGAGATTTTCCGGCGTGTAGTAGTAGCCGTAGATGTTCGGGCCCATCAGGCGGGTCCCGTATTTGCGGCCGATCGCCTGGATTTCCTTCTGGCCTTCGACATTGCCGGTTTCGGCGAAGCCCGAGGGAATCAGCACCGCGCCGGGGATTTTCTTCTCGCCGACCTCGATCAGCGCCTGCGCCACGAATTTCGCCGGTATGCAGAACACCGCGACGTCGATCACGCCGGGCACGTCCTTGACGCTCTTATAAACCTTGCGGCCCATGATCTCGGTGGCGCTGGGATGGATCGGCAGGATCTGCCCCTTGTAGCCGCCGTTGATGAGGTTTTTCATCACCGAGTTGCCGATCTTGCCTTCCTCGGACGAGGCGCCGATGACCGCGACCGCCTTCGGGTGCATGATGCGGCTCATCGAAGCGATGATCGCGTCGCGCGAGGGGCGGTAACGTTCCGGCTGTTTTTCCCAATTCAGCAATATCCGCACGTCGGCCGCGACCGCGCCCTTCTTCGAGGCGAAGACCGGATTGAGGTCGAGCTCGACGATCTCGGGGAAATCGGCGATCAGCTTGGAGACGTTCTCGATCAAGCCGGCAAGCGCCGGGCGGTTGACGCCCTCGCCGCCGCGCACGCCCTTGAGGATTTCGGCGGCCTTGATGCCGTCGATCATGCCCATCGCGTCTTCGCGCGACACCGGCGCCAGGCGGAAGGTCACGTCCTTCAGCACCTCGACCAGCACGCCGCCCATGCCGAAGGCGACCAGCTTGCCGAAGCTCGGATCGGTGACGGCGCCGATGATGACTTCGTGGCCGCCGCCGACCATCTGCTGCACCTGCACGCCGTCAATCTTGGCCTTGCGGTCGTATTTCTTGGCGTTGGCGACGATCGTGGCGAAGCCCTTTTGCGCCTCTTGCGGGGTTTTCACGCCCACCAAAACGCCGCCCGCCTCGGTCTTGTGCAGAATCTGCGGAGAGACGATCTTCAACACCACCGGGAAGCCGATCTTGGCCCCGAGCTTGGCTGCCTCGGCCGCCGTTTTCGCGAGGCCTTCCTTCGGCACCGCGATGCCATAGGCGTCGCAGATCAACTTGCCTTCCGGCGCGGTAAGCGAGGTCCGTTTCTGGGCCTTGGCCTGGCCCAGGATCCTGCTCACCGCCGCTTTCGCATCCTTCGCACTCATGGTCACTCTCTCCCCCGCTTTGCGGATCGCTATTCGGCGGCCATCGGCTTGGTGCCGCCGAGCGCGCCTGATTCCTTGAATTCCTGCACCTTCCTGTCGTCATAACCCAGCACCTGGCGCAGGATCTCGTCGGTGTGTTCGCCCAACAGCGGCGAGCGCTTGACCTCGCTCGGGCTGTCGCTGAGCTTGATCGGATTGCCCACGGTCCAATATTTGCCGCGGGTCGGGTGGTCGACCTCGACCACCGTGCCGGTCTTCCTCAGGCTCGGCTCCTCCAGCAGCTCCTTCATCGACAGGATCGGGCCGCAGGGGATGTCGAATTCATTGAGGATGTCCATGGCCTCGAACTTGGTCTTGGTCTTGGTCCATTCCTCGATGGTGGCGAAGATCGCCTTGAGGCGCGGCAGCCGCGCCTCGGGCGTGGCGTAGTCGGGATGGGTGATCCATTCCTTCTTGCCGATCACCTCGCAGATCTTGCCCCAGACCGGCGCCTGGGTGATGAAATAGATGTAGGCGTTGGGATCCTTCTCCCAGCCCTTGCATTTCAGGATCCAGCCGGGCTGGCCGCCGCCCGAATCATTGCCGGAGCGCGGCACCGCTTCGCCGAATTCGACGCCTTCGCCGAACTGGCTGTATTCCTTGAGCGGGCCCTTCTGGATGCGCTGCTGGTCCCTGAGCTTGACGCGGCAGAGATTGAGCACGCCGTCTTGCATCGCCGCGCTGACGCGCTGGCCCTTGCCGCTCGTGTTGCGCTGATAGAGCGCGGCGACGATGCCGAGCGCCAGATGCAGGCCGGTGCCGGAATCGCCGATCTGGGCGCCCG
>DATNMV010000075.1:0-7181 GCA_035602175.1 Allostellaceae bacterium | reverse complement strand
CGGCAAATATCCCATCGCCAATGCCGGAATTTTCGCGCTGGCATCCGATGCGCCGCATTGGGATTTATGGAAGGCGGCGCTGGCGCACGGGCTCCGCAGCAAGCCCACCATCCTGCGCGAACAGACCGCGCTCAATTACGTCATCCACCACGACCGGGCGCCGACCGGCCTGTTGCCCGATTGGTGCAATTGGATCTGCATCGACGCGCCGCCCAAGCTCGACGAGAAGACCGGCATGCTGGTCGAGCCCGAGCCGCCTTACCGCCCGCTGGGGATTCTCCATCTGGTCGGGCCGGCGCGCAGCCACGAATTCGCGCTCGAAACCCTCGCCGGCAAGACGGTGAAGGCTTTCCTGCATTACCGCCACTGGCGCGGCAAGCGCAAAAAGCCGCGCCGGGGTTGAAACTTACGCGCGCTGGATCAACTCGATCTTGTAGCCGTCCGGATCCTCGATGAAGGCGATATGCACGGTGCCGAATTTGAGCGGCCCGGGCGGACGCGTGATCTTGACGCCCTCATTGGCCAGGCGCTCGCACACCTTGTAGATGTCCGGCGCCGAGACGGCGAGATGCCCGAAGGCGGTGCCGATGGCGTAGGGTTCCTTCTGGTCCCAGTTGTAGGTCAATTCGAGGACGGTGCTGTCCTCCTCGCCGCCATATCCGACGAAGGCGAGGGTATAGCGGCCCTCCGCGGTTTCGCGTTTGCGGATAAGCTTCATGCCCATCAATCGCGTGTAGAAATCGATCGATTTGTCGAGGTTGAACACGCGCAGCATGGTGTGCAAAAGGCGCGTGTTCTTGGCGTCGAGCGCGGGACCGTCCATCAAAGCCTCCTGGAAAACCTAGCCGATTTTAGCCTTCGAGCCGATGCGCGCCAATACCTCCGCAGCGGCGCGTTGGCCGGGTGAAACCCCGCCATAGCCGATGGCCTTGAGCGCCTCCTGGCACGAAGCCAATTGCGCCGCGCGCGCGCCCGGATCGTCGATGAGTCGGGAAACCGCAGCCGCCAGCCGCCTCGGCGTGCAATCGCCCTGGATCAACTCGGGCACCGCCTCGCGCTTCAGGATCAGGTTCAGCAGATTGGCGTAATCGATCTTGACGATGCGCCGCAACAACCAATGGGTCAGCGGGTTGACGCGATAGGCCACCACCGTCGGCGCCTTGGCCAGCGCCAGTTCCAGCGCCACCGTGCCCGAGGCGGCGAGCGCCGCGTCGCAGGCGGCGAAGGCGTCGAAGCGTTCGGCCGGCCCGCGCAACACGATCGTCTTGACCGGCCAGCGCGCGACGGCGGCCGTTACGTCCTCGGCCACGTTCTCGGTGGTCGGCACCGCCACGGCCAAGCCCGGATAGCGTTCGGCCAGCAGCGCCACCGCGCCGGAGAAGGCGGGCAACAGCCGCTTCACCTCGCCGCGCCGGCTGCCCGGCAGCACCGCGATCAGCTTGGTTTCCGGCGCGATGCCGTGGCGCTTGCGGAATCCCGCACTGTCGCCCCGGTCCGCGCCCATTTCCACCACCGGATGGCCGACGTAAGAGCAGGACAACCCGACCGCCTCGAAATAAGGCGGCTCGAAGGGCAAAAGCGCCATCAGATGGTCGTACCAGCGCGCCACGCGCCGCGCCCGTCCTGCGCGCCAGGCCCACACCATGGGCGCCACGTAATGGATCAAGGGCAAGGTCTCGCCGGCGCGGCGCAACCTTTGGGCGACGCGCCAATTGAACCCCGAGCTGTCGATGGTCACCACCGCGTCGGGATGCAGGCGGCGGATATCGGCCACCGCCCGGTCCACAAGCCGCAGGATATGCCGCGCGCGCGGCAGCACCTCGGCTACACCCATGATGGCCAGATCGCCGATCGGCATCAGGCTGGCCAGACCCTCCGCCGTCATCTGCTCGCCGCCGATGCCGGCGAAGCGCACCTGGCCGCCGGTTTTGGCCCGTAAGGCGCGCATCAGATTGGCGCCGAGCGCGTCGCCCGAAGGCTCGCCGGCGATGAGATATATGAGAGGCCCCTCGCCGGCCGTCGAACCCGAAGCCGCCACCCCCACCACGAAAATGCCGGCGCGGTCGGCAACGGCCACGATGGCGGCGCGGTCGATCAGCATCGTCGCCCCGGCCTCGACCGCGATGCCGCGCAATCCTGAAGCCGCCGCTTCCTCGACCGTGTTGGGGCCGATGGTGGGCAGATCGGCGCGGCGCTCTTGCGCGGGCTTGGCGGTCTTGACCAGCACGCCGCCCGGGCCGGGACGTTTCAGCTCCTTGGCGCGGGCGATGAGCGCATCGGTGCCGGTTGAATCCTCGGTCGCCAGAACCGCGCCTTGCTGAACCACCACCGCCTGGCCCTGGTCGCGCGCGCCCAGCTTGCGCGCTTCCCTGATGCCAAGCGCGATGTCGGCCTCGGTCGCCGGGTCCGGCCCGAACCGGCCCAGCCTGCCCAAGGGCGCGAGCGCACTTTTGAGGATGCTTTCGGCGCCGACGACGTGAAAGCCCTCGCCTTCGAGCGCCTTGATGATGGCGCGCAGCAACCCGTCGTCGCCTAGCGCCTTCAGACCGATGCCGAAAAAGAATTTGACCGCGCGCCAATCCGGCCACAGCGACCAAGGCGAAGGCCGGCGCACGCCGCCGGCCAGCACCAGTTCGTTCACGCCGTTGGCGCGCAACAGCCGCAGCCCCTCGCCGCCCTGGCCGATCCGGATCCAGGCATGGGGCACGCCCGCCACCAACTCGGGATCGGCGGCGCCTTTCAGGGCCAGCACGAAAAAAGGCCGGCTCTCGGCGCGGCAGGCGGCTATGAGACGCGCGGGCAGTTCGCCGGCTCCGGCGACGATGCCGAGTTTAGCCGCCGCCATTGGCCTTGGGCTGGCACAGGCCACGGATCGATTCGGCGCGGGCGAAATCGAGCACGTCGCGCACTGGTCCGACGTCGGGGAATTGCTTCGCCACCTGTTCGAGCCGCTCGGCGAAAGTCCCGATCTCGTTACCGAACAGCATCTGGTAGGCCGTGCGCAACGACTGAATCTCCTCGCGCGCGAAGCCGCGACGCTGCAACCCGATGATGTTGAGACCCGACAGACGCGCGCGATCGCCCACTACAGAACCATAGGGGATGACGTCGCGCTCGACCCCGGTGACGCCGCCGACCATGGCATGGCGGCCGATGCGCACGAACTGGTGCACCGCGCTCAAGCCGCCGAACATGGCGTAATCCTCGATGCGGACATGGCCGGCCAGGGTCGCGTTGTTGGCCATGATGACGTGATCGCCGAGGATGCAGTCATGCGCCACATGCGCGCCGACCATGAACAGGCACCCGTCGCCCACCTTGGTCACCATGCCGCCGCCGCTGGTGCCGGGGTTCATGGTCACTTGTTCGCGGATGATGTTGTTGCGGCCGATGATAAGGCGCGAATCCTCGCCCTTGTATTTCAAATCCTGCGGCTGATGGCCGATGGAGGCGAAAGGGAAGATACGCGTGCCTTCGCCCACGCTCGTCCGTCCGGTGACGACGACATGCGAGAACAGCTCGACATTCTCGCCCAACTCGGCCTTCGGACCCACGACGCAATAGGGACCGATCTTGACCGAAGGGGCGACGCTGGCTCCCGGCTCGACGATGGCCGTCGGATGAATCTGCGGCATATGTGAAAACTCAACTGTCCAGGATCATGGCAGCGAAAGTAGCTTCGGCGCAAAGCTTGCCGTCGACTTTGGCCTTGCCGTCGAATTTCCACACATTGCCGCGATTGCGCTGGCACGTGACGTGGATATGGAGCGTTTCCCCGGGAACCACCGGCCGGCGGAAGCGCGCCTTGTCCACGCTCATGAAATACACCAGCTTGCCCTCGAAGTCGGGACCGAGCGTGTGCACCACCAGCACCGCCGCGGTCTGGGCCATGGCCTCGATGATGAGCACGCCGGGCATGACCGGGCGTTGCGGGAAATGGCCTTTGAAATAATATTCATCCGGCGTCACGTTCTTGACGCCGACGGCGCTTTCGCCGGCGCGCGCATCGATCACCCGGTCGATCATCAGGAACGGGTCGCGGTGCGGAATCATCTGCATGATCCGCGCGCGATCCATATCCACCGGCGTGGTTTTCTGGTCGGTCGCGTCCATCGCCTGCCGCTCTACTCGTCCCGTTTCTTGGTCAAACGCCGCAACAACACCGTCTGGCGGTGGAAATCGCGCACCGGCAACGCGGGCGATCCCAGCACCGTCTCGCCCGGCTCGACGTCGCGCATCACCCCCGCCTGGGCGCCGATCTTCGCGCCCGTGCCGATGGTGAGATGGCCGATAAGCCCGCCCTGGCCGCCGATCATCACGAAATCACCCAGCCGGGTACTGCCCGATATGCCGGTTTGCGACACCAGAATGCACTGCCGTCCAATCTGAACGTTGTGCCCGATCTGGACGAGATTATCAATCATCGTACCCGGGCCGATGACGGTGTCGGGGCCGGCGCCGCGGTCGATGGTGCTGTTGGCGCCCACCTCCACGTCGTCGCCGATCACCACCCGGCCCAATTGCGGCACCTTGATGAAGCCCTTGCGATCGGGGGCGAAGCCGAAGCCGTCCTGGCCGATGCGGACGCCGGGGTAAAGCCGGACGCGATGGCCGACGAGGCAATGGCTCAAGCTGGCATTCGCGCCCACGCGCACGTCGTCGCCCAGCACGCAACCCGCGCCGATGACGGCATTGGGGCCGATGTGGCAGCGCGCGCCAAGCTCGGCGCGCGCGCCGATGACCGCGAAGGATTCGACGCGGCAGCCGGAGCCGAGCCTGGCGCTCTTGTCGATCGCCGCGTTCGGATCGATCGCCGGCTCGGGATGCCGCTCGGGATAGAAGGCCTGCGCCGCCAGCGCATAGGCGCGGTAGGGCTCGGGCGTCACCAGCAACGCCGTCGTCTCGGGCGCTTCCTTGGCCAGATCGGGATGGACGAAGCAGGCGCCCGCGCGCGTCTTACGCAGAGAGTCGAGATATTTGCGATTGTCGAGGAAGCTGAGCTGGTCGGGACCGGCAGCATCGAGCGGCGCCACATCCTTGAGCACGATCCCGCCATCGCCCGTCAGCGTCGCGCCGGTGCGCCGCGCCAATTCGGCCGCGGTCAAGGGGCCGGCAACGGTGAAGAAGCGCGGATCGGCCATCGCGTTTAGGGCTGGGCGCCCGGTGGCTGAGCCGCCGGATTTTCGAGCTTGGGCAGGTTGACCGCCAGCGACGGCAGTTTGGCATCGAGGCGCTTGGTGACTTCCGCGGTTATGTCGAGGCCGTCGGTCTCGAACAGCACGGCGGCGCGGGTCAGCACCAGGTTCGCTTTGCGTTCGGCCGCGATCTCGGCGACGATCTGCAACGCGGTGTTCTCCACCTTGGTCATTGCGTCATTATAGCTCTGTTGCATCGCCTGACGATTGGCTTGCACGCTGTGATCGAGCGCGTCGAAGCGCTGCTGATAGGTGCGCGCTTGGGTGCTGAAGGCGTCGGGAGTAAGGGTGGCGCGCTGACGCTCGAGGTCGTCGCGCATCTTCTGCAGTTCGTTCTCCTGGGCCGTTACCGCCTTGGAATAGCCCATCATCGCCTTGTCGAGCTGGCTCTGCACATCCTTGGCCGCCTTGGCATCGCGCAATATCTGGTTGATGTCGGCGATGACGATGACCGACGGCGCCGGCTGTTGCGCCAATGCCTGGCCCGTGCATGCCATGGCGGCCAACGCGAACAGCAGCCCGAACAGGGCGCGGCGTTCGATCACCCGCGGCATTAGAATTTAGACCCGAAACCGACCCTGAACAGGCTCTTCTTGTCGAACGGTTCCCGCAAGATCGGCTCGCCAAGATCGACGCGGATCGGGCCGAAGGGCGATTTCCACGACACGCCCAAACCCGCCGAAAGACGGAGCTTGTTGGATTTGAAGATCGGATTTTCCGCGTTGGTATCCGCGTTGACGTCGAACAAGCTGCCGAAATCGGTCCATACCCGGCCGGTCAGCCCGAATTCACGCGGCAATCCCAGCGGGAAGCCCTGGGTGAGCGAGCCGACATAGTAGACGTTGCCGCCCAGCGCTTCGTCCGTGTTCTCGTCGCGCGGGCCGATGCCGCCCGTGGCGAAGCCGCGCAGATTGTCGCCGCCGACATAGAAACGATCTTCGATCGCCACCGGCTGGCCCAAACCAATGATGTCGCCCGTCTCGCCGGTGGCGCTGGCCACCCAATCCGGCGCCCAGGCATGGAACACGCCGCCGGATATCGAGGTGCGGATATAGCGCGCATCGCCGCCGAGGCCGGCGATATCGTTGCCGAGTTGCGCAAACCAACCCGAGGTCGGATCGCTCGGGTTGTCGCGCTTGTCGTAAAGCAACGTCTGGCCCACCGCCGAGGTAACGCGATAACCCGCCTGTTCCTGGACGTAGATCGAAGCGGGCGCGGTACAGCCGAAGGAGCCATAGAACGTCGAGGTGGTGTTGGAGTTTGCGGCGGTACAGATGTCGTAAATGCGATCTTCACGTATCGTGTATTTCAAGGTTTGGCGCAGCGGATCGCTGATCTGATAGCCGGCACGGACGTCGCCGCCAACCGTGAACTGGCTGAAGCCGGCAAAGTCCTGGTTGTCGCGCTGGATGACGAACAGATCGAAGCCCACCGCCAGGTTGCGGTCCTCGAAGTAGGGATCGGTGAAGCTGATGTTGCCCTGTTGCGAACGGAACGAAGCCACCGTGTCGACGCGCAGATCGTAACCCTTGCCGAGCAGGTTGCGCTCATGAACGCCGGCGTCGATCAACGGTCCGTCGGTGGTGGAGAAGCCCACGCCGAAGGTGAAGTCGCCGGTCGATTGTTCCTCGACATCCACGTTGACGACGGTCTTGTCGGGCGCGCTGCCCTTGACGTTGGTGACGGTGACCTTCTTGAAGAAGTTGAGGTTCTTGATACGCTGTTCCGAGCGCTGCATCTTGGTGGTGTTGAAGGCGTCGCCCTCGGCTAGGCGCATTTCCCGCCGGATCACGCTGTCGAGCGTGCGCAGATTGCCGTTGATGTCGATGCGTTCGACATAGACGCGCGGGCCTTCCTTGACCACGTAGCTTACATCGATGGTGCGGGTATCGGCGTTGCGGTGCGCCTGCGGCTGGATATCGACGAAGGCGAAACCGCGGTTGCCGAGTGCGTCGCTCAGGGCGGTAATCGACTTGTCGATCTGGT
>DATNMV010000074.1:0-6404 GCA_035602175.1 Allostellaceae bacterium | reverse complement strand
TGCGCCGAGAGCGAGCGTCAGCAGTAGAATCAGAAACCCCGACGCGGCGCGGTTGAACGCGGAACGCGGGCGCCGCGGAGGCCGATTTTTCCGCCAGAATTTCTTCAATTGAGGTTGAGGATGATGGTCTTCTTGTGGGTGAAGTGCTCGAGCATCGATTCGAGCGAGGCTTCCTTGCCGAGGCCCGAGCTCTTGACGCCGCCATAGGACATGTTGGCCTGCACCACCAGATTCTGGTTCACCTGCACCAGGCCGGCCTCGAGCCGCTGGGTGGCGTCGAGCGCGGTCTTCAGATCCCGAGTCCAAATGGTGGCGGCCAGGCCGTATTCGGTGTCGTTGGCCTGGCGGATGGCGTCCTCGTAATCCTTGAACTTGATGACGCAGGTCACCGGTCCGAAGATTTCCTCGCGCGCGAGCTTGTTGTCGTTCGACAGGCCGGTGAAGATCACCGGCTGCACGAAATAGCCCTTGGCCAGTTTCGCGTCCTTGGGCATGGCCGAGCATCTGTTCGCCGTGGCGCCCGGACTCTTCTCGCCGTATTCGATATAGGAGATCACCTTGTCGTATTGCTGCTTGGAGATGATCGAGCCGATATCGGTCGTCTCGTCGAGCGGATCGCCCATCTTCATCGCATCGACCTTGGCCTTGAGCTTCGCGACGAAGGCGTCGTGGATGGATTCCTGGACGAAGATGCGCGAGGCCGCGGTGCAGCTTTGTCCCTGGCGGGTGAAGCGCATGCCGATGACCGCGCCATCGACCGCCTTTTCCAGATCGGCGTCGCCCATCACCACCATCGGGCTCTTACCGCCCAATTCCAGCGTGACCGGAATGAGCTTCTGCGACGCCGCGGCGTAAACCATTTTTCCGGTCTCGACCGAGCCGGTGAAGGTGACCTTGCCGACGCCCTTATGCGCCACCAGCGGCGCGCCGCATTGCGGCCCGTCGCCCGACAAAATGTTGAGCACGCCGGGCGGCAGAACCTGGTTCATGATCTGGCAGGCGCGCAGCACGGTGAGCGGCGCCTCCTCGGCGGATTTCACCACCACCGAATTTCCGGCGACCATCGCCGGCGCGATCTTTAGCGCCATCAGCAGCAGCGGCACGTTCCAGGGGATGATGGCGCCGACCACGCCGATCGGTTCGCGCTGGGTGATGGTCAACATGCCCGGCTTGAAGGGTACGGTCTCGCCTTTGAGCTCGGAGCCGAGCCCCCCATAGAAGACGAGCACGTCGGCGAACACGCCGGCTTCGACCCGGCTTTCGGTGCGGATCGCCTTGCCGGTTTCCAAGGTGATGAGCCGCGCCAGCTCTTCCACATGATCGCCGAGCAGCCTTCCGCATTCCTGCACCAGCTTGCCGCGTTCTCGCGGCGCGAGCTTGGCCCAGGCCTTCTGCGCCTTGAACGCGGATGACACCGCGACTTCGACATCGGCGGCGGATCCATCGGCGGCCTCGCCGACGGTTTCCTGATTGGCCGGATTGACCACCCGGAAGGTCTTGCGCGACACCGCCGGTACCATCGCGCCGTCGATCAAGAGCTTGTTCGACATCTCGCGCGCCAGCGCGCGCGGGTCGAGCACGGGCGACAGGCGATTCTGCAGCATGAACGGGCTCCCTACGGCGGTATGGCGGCTTTCGCCCAAGTGTAAGCCGGGACGGGCGCGGCTTAAAGCCCCAGCTCTTTCAGGATGGCGGCGCGGTCGGCGTCGAGCGCCGGAGCCGGATCATGCGTTTTCGGCTCGGGAAATCCCGAAATCTTGAGCGGATTACCGGCGACCTTGAGCGGGCCGGCGGCGGGATCGTTCACCGTCACAAGCATGTCACGGGCGCTCACCTGGGGATGGGCAAGCGCCTGGGGGATGTTGTTGATCGGCCCGGACGGTATCCCGGCCTTGTCGAACAGATCGAGCCAGTAGGTGGCGGGCTTGGCGCGCAGCACCAGCTCGATCTCGGCCTTCAATTGCGGCTGGTTACGCAGCCGCAGATCGTTGCTGACGTATTCCGGTTTCTTAGCCATCTCGGGCCGGCCGAGCGCTTCGCACAGCTGCTTGAACAGGTGATCGTTGCCGGCGGCGATGATGATGTAATTGTCCGCGGTGGAAAACGCCTCGAACGGCGTGATGGTAGGATGGCGCGCGCCCAGCGGCTCGGGAATTTCGCCGGTCACGGTGTAGCGCATGATCGCGTTTTCCAGGAGCGCCAGCTGGCAATCGAACATGGCGATGTCGACCTTGCAGGATTCCCCGGTCTTCTCGCGGTGAAGCAGCGCCGCATTGACCGCGATGGTGGCGTAGAGCCCGGCGCCGAGATCGCCGACCGACACGCCGATTCTGACCGGCGGCTGGCCCTTGTGGCCGGTGACGCTCATGATGCCGCCCAGGCCCTGGACCACCATGTCATAGGCCGGATGTTGGGAAAACGGACCGGTATGGCCGAAGCCCGAGGCGGCGGCGTAGATCAGCCGCGGATAGCGCGGATGAAGCCGGTCCCAGCCATAGCCGAATTTCTCCATGGTGCCGGGACGGAAATTCTCCACCAGCACATCGGCCTTCTCGAGCAGCTTCTCGAAGACGCGCTTGTCGGCATCGTTGCGCAAATCGAGCGCGATCGACTGCTTGCCGCGGTTGACCGAAGCGAAATAGGTCGAGACGCCGCTGCGAAAGGGCCCGTATTCGCGCGCGTCGTCGCCCTTGCCCGGAGCCTCGACCTTGATCACCCGCGCGCCGAGCTGGGCCATCAGGAAGGTGCAGTAGGGACCGGCGAGGATGCGGGAGAGATCAACGACGGTGACGCCCGAGAGCGGCCCTTTGACGGCCATATTCGTTCCTCATCTTTTCTTGCCATGGACCACGCGTTTCTTGCTCCTGGTCTTAAACCATGGCGCGCGGCGCGTCCATGACCTGACTTGATCAGCCGATCACCGCAGGCGCAATCTATCGGGGTGGCGATGATCGAAAAGACCCTCGACTGCCCGGGACCGCCCGCCCACCGCCTGGCCTATTACGAATGGGCGGGACCCAAAGGCGCCGGCACCGTGCTGTGCCTGCACGGGCTGACGCGCAACGGCCGCGACTTCGACACCCTGGCCGAAGCGCTCGCGTCCGATTTCCGCGTCGTCTGTCCGGACATGGCCGGCCGCGGCCGGAGCCAGTGGCTCGACGATCCCATGCTCTACGCCTATCCGCTCTATCTCGCCGACATGGCGGCGCTGATCGCCGCGCTCGGGGTTCAATCTCTCGATCTGGTCGGCACCTCGATGGGCGGCAATATCGGCATGCTGTGGGCCGCGCAACAAGGCAGCCCCATCCGCAAGCTGGTGATGAACGATATCGGACCGTTGATCGCAAAGCAGGGCCTGAAACGCATCCGCCGCTATGCCGGGCTCGATCCGAGCTTCGAGGACCTGGCCGCGCTCGAAGCGGGCTTGCGCAAGGTCTTCGCCGCTTTCGGTCCGCTGACCGACGAGGTCTGGCGGCAGATGGCGGAGCACAGCGCGCGGCACAGTCCGGACGGCAGGCTCGGTCTCGCCTATGATCCCAAGATCGCCGCGCCGTTCAAGAAAGGCTGGTTCGTGCGGAACATCGATCTCTGGCAATATTACGACGCCGTGACGTGCCCGGTGCTGGTGTTGCGCGGCGCGGAATCCGACATCCTGCGCGCCGCCGACGCCCAGGCGATGACGAGGCGCGGTCCGCGCGCCCGACTGATCGAGTTTCCCGGCATCGGTCACGCGCCGTCGCTGACCGCGCCCGACCAGATCAAGGCGGTGCGCGATTTCCTGCTCGGCCATGCCTGACGCGCATCTCCCAAGCCTCGAGCTGCCGCCGTTCCGGCCGCGCTGGCCATGGTGGGGGCCGGATCTTCAGACCATGCGTTGCGTGCTGGTGAAAAGCCGCGCGCCGCTCGATCGCTACCGGCAGGAGCGGCTGTTGATTCCGCTGAACGACGGCAGCGGCGACACGCTTGTCGCCATGCTCGGGCGCCCGCGCGCGGATGCGGCGCGGCCGCTGGTGGTCTTGATTCACGGCCTTACCGGGCTCGAAGACAGCTTCTACATGCGCGAAAGCGCGGCGCATTTCCTGTCGCAGGGCTTTCCGGTGCTGCGGCTCAATCTGCGCGGGGTGGGGCGTTCGCGCCTGCTTTGCGCCGCGCAATATCATGCCGGCAGCAGCGACGATCTCGCCCGCGTGTTCGCTTCCTTGCCGAGTGACCTCGTCGCGCGCGGCATGGTCGCGGTGGGGTTTTCGCTCGGCGGCAATCTGCTGCTCAAATATCTGGGCGAGCGCGGCGGCGAGGCGCGGCTCAAGGCCGCCGCCGTGGTGTCGGCGCCGCTCGATCTGGCGGCCACCGCGCGCCGCCTCGACCGCTGGCGGAACGATTTCTACCAGCGCTATCTGCTGAGCTACATGAAGGCCGATGCCGTGGCGCCGGGCGCGGTGCTGACCGGCCGCGAACGCGCGGATATTTTGAAGTCGCGCAGCGTGTGGGAATTCGATCACGTCTACAGCGCGCCGCGCGCCGGGTTCAGCGGCGCCGCGGAATATTACGCGCGTTCATCATCGGGCCAGTTCCTCTCCGGCATCGCGGTGCCGACACTGCTCTTGCACGCGCGCGACGATCCCTGGGTTCCGTCCGAACCCTATGACGCATTCGCCTGGAACCGGCATCCGTATTTGCGCCCCGTGCTGACCGCGCGCGGCGGCCATGTGGGCTATCACGGCCATGGCGACGCGGCCTGGCACGATCTCGCCGTCGCGCGGTTCTTCGCCGCGCTCACCCCTTCTTGAGAAGCTTCGCCGCCTCGATTGCGAAATACGTGAGCACGCCGTCGGCGCCGGCGCGCTTGAATCCAAGCAGCGTTTCCAAAATCACGCTTGGATCGAGCCAGCCGCGTTCGACCGCGCCCTTCAGCATCGAATATTCCCCGCTCACCTGATAAGCGAAGGTCGGCATGCCGAAACGCTGCTTCACGCGCCAGACGATGTCGAGATAGGGCAGGCCGGGCTTGACCATGACCATGTCGGCGCCTTCGGCGATGTCGAGCGCAACCTCGCGCAGCGCCTCGTCGCTATTGGCCGGATCCATCTGATAGCCGCGCTTGTCGGCCTTGCCGAGCGCGCTCTTGCTGCCGACCGCGTCGCGGAACGGGCCGTAGAAACCCGAGGCGTATTTCGCCGCATAGGCCATGATCAGCACGCGCTCCAGCGCGGCCGCGTCGAGCGCGTCGCGGATAGCGCCCACGCGCCCATCCATCATGTCGGAGGGCGCGATCACGTCGCAACCCGCTTCGGCCTGGACCAGCGCCTGGCGGCAGAGCAACGCGACGGTTTCGTCATTGACGACTTCGTCGCCGCGCAACACGCCGTCATGGCCGTGGCTGGTATAGGGGTCGAGCGCGACGTCGCACATCACGCCCAGATCGGGATGCGCCTTCTTGACCGCGCGCACCGCGCGGCAGATCAAATTGTCGGGATTGAGCGCCTCTTCGCCGTCGGGCGTTTTGAGGCCGGGCGGCGTCGCCGGGAAGAGCGCGATCAACGGAATGCCGAGCTTTTTGGCCAGGCCGGCTTCGTCAATCAAGGCCGCGATGGAAAGCCGGTCGACGCCGGGCATGGAGGGGATGGGCGCGCGCGCGGTTTTGTCGTCATGGACGAAGACCGGCCAGATCAGATCGGCCGCCGTCAGAACATGTTCCGCCGTCAGGCGCCGCGACCAGTCGAAACGCCGGTTGCGGCGCAGGCGGGTGCGTGGAAAGGCGCCTTGCGCGCGATCCTTGCGGGCGGCGGCGTGGCCGCGTCTCGGCTGGTCGTCCATGGCGGCGAAATTCGCACAAAATCCGGCCGGAGGCCAGCGGCGACCGCGCCATCCCTGGCCGCGGCATGCAACCGCGCGCTAGGATAGGATTCGCGGTTTTTGGACTGATCGAAGGGGAGGACAATGACAAAAATCGGCAAGACGGTATTCGCCGCGCTGGCCGCCATTGCGCTGACCGTTGGCGCAAGCGGCGCGCAAACGCAATCCAAGACCATGCGGCAACAGCTCATCGGCAACTGGGCCGTCGTCCTGGCGGTGGTGACTCAGGGCGACGTCAAGCGCGAGGTCTTCGGTCCCAACCCAAAGGGCCTGTTGATTTTGGAGCCGGACGGACGCTTCGTGCAAATCCTGATCACGGCGGGCCTGCCCAAATTCGCCTCCAACAGCCGCGACACCGGCACGCCGGAGGAGAACAAGGAGATCGTCACCAAGTCGCTCGCCTTCTTCGGCACCTGGGCGGTCGACGAAGCCAGCCGCACCGTCGCCCTGGCGGTCGAGGCCAGCACCTATCCGAATTACGACGGCACCACGCTGAAGCGCCTGGTCACCACGCTCACCGCCACCGACATGGTCTGGACCAATCCGACGCC
>DATNMV010000073.1:0-2286 GCA_035602175.1 Allostellaceae bacterium | reverse complement strand
CCCAGGCGCCGCCACGGGAGGCGTGGGCGCGGCAGCTTGCGGCGCGGGAACGGGCGCGGCGGGCGGCGGCGTAGCAGCGGCGGCAGGCGGCGGAGCAGCCAGCGGCTTTTCCGGTTCGGGCAGAAGCTGCTCGACCTTGGGCTGGGCGTTGTCGCCGTTGAGGATCACCTTGTCCTGGTCGGGCACGTTCACGCCGCCGGGATTGTCGGGCACCACCTTGACCGGTCCGGCATCGGGACCGATCACCGGCACCGGGCCAGACGGCGTTGGGGGCGCGGTGAAATAATCGCTGCCATAGCGCACGCCCCAGGCCAGCGCCGCCACCGCGACGGCGGCCGAAACCGCCTTGGCGATGCCGCCAAAGCGCGCGGGCCGCCGCGCCTGCGGCGGCCGCATATGGTCGGGGCGATCCCCGGGATCGATCTCGAGACGGCTCATCCGCGCATCTCCTCCGCCGGCGTAACGCCGAACACCTTGAGGCCCGAGGCTATGACGAAGGCCATGCCCTGTACCAGCGCCAGCCGCGCGCGCGTCAATTCTGGTTTACCCTCCAACAAGAACCTCAAGCTCGCATCATCCTTGCCCTTGTGCCACAACGCGTGAAAGGCGGCGGCGAGCTCCTGCAGATAAAAGGCGATGCGGTGCGGCTCGTGGGTTTCCGCCGCCGCCTCGACCAGCCGCGGCCAATTCGCCATCTGGCGAATGAGCGCGATCTCCTCGCTTTCGGTCAGAAGCTCGAGATTTCCCTTGGCCAGCGCCGCGGGCGACAAATCGGCCCCGGGCATGGAATCATGCGCCAGCCGAAGCACCGAGCGCGCCCGCGCATGGGCGTATTGCACGTAGAACACCGGATTGTCCTTGGACTGTTCCACCACCTTGGCAAAATCGAAATCGAGCGGCTGGTCGTTGCGCCGCGTCAGCATGACGAAGCGGAACACGTCCTTGCCCACCTGTTCCACCGCTTCGCGCAGTGTAACGAAGGTTCCGGCGCGTTTCGACATCTTCACCGGCTGGCCCTTGTCATAGAGATTGACCAGCTGGCACAGCTTGACGTCGAGCGTGCCGTTGCCCTGGGTCAGCGCCTTGACCGCCGCCTGCATGCGCTTCACATAGCCGCCGTGATCGGCGCCCCAGACGTCGATCATTTCCGAAAAGCCACGCTGGTACTTGTCCCAATGATAGGCCAAATCGGCGGCGAAATAGGTCCAGCTGCCATCCACCTTCTTGATCGGCCGGTCGACATCGTCGCCGAATTGGGTGGAGCGAAACAGGGTTTGCGGCCGCGCCTCCCAATCCTCCGGCAGCTTGCCCTTGGGCGGCTCCAGCGTGCCGACATAGATCAGGCCCTGCTTCTCGAGTTCGGCCAGCGCCTTCTCGATAGCGCCCGAAGACACGATCTTGCTCTCGGAGGCGAAGGTTTCATGACTGACGCTGAGCGCCGCGAGATCCGATTTGATCAGGGCCAGCATGTCTCCGGCGGCGGAGTCGCGGAATATCGCAAGCCATTCGCCCTCCGCCTTGCCCAGCCATTTCTTGCCGTCGCGCTTGGCCAGCGCCGCGCCGACGTTCTTGAGATACTCGCCGGGATAAAGCCCTTCTGGTATGTCGCCAATCTTCTCGCCAAGCGCTTCCCGGTAACGCAGATAGACCGAGCGCGCGAGCGTGTCGACCTGGGCACCGGCGTCGTTGACGTAATATTCGCGCGCGACCGCGAAGCCCACCTTCTCCAAAAGCGATGCCAGTGCGTCGCCGATGACCGCGCCGCGGCCGTGACCCACATGCATCGGCCCGGTCGGATTGGCCGAGACGTATTCCACATTCACCTTGCGTCCATGGCCCAACTTGCTGTCGCCATAAGTCGGACCGGCGATCAGGATTTCGGCCAGCCGCTTATGCCAGAATCCGTCCGCGAGCTTGAGGTTGATGAAGCCCGGCCCGGCCACCTCGGCCAACACCACGCCTTCGAGCGATTGCAGTCGCGGGCGGAGCTTTTCGGCGAAGTCGCGCGGCTTGACCCCCGCCTCCTTGGTCAGCACCAACGCGGCGTTGGTCGAGAGATCGCCATGGGCAGCTTCGCGCGGCGGCTCCACCGCGATGCGCGACGTATCGAGGCCCTTGGGCCAGGCGCCTTCGCGCGCCGCCTCCTCGATGGCGGCGGCGATGCGCTCGCGAAAATGCTCGAACAGATTCATCACGGCGCGACGCCGTGATCGAACAGCCGGCCGTATTCGTCGAGCGCGAAACGGTCGGTCATGCCGGCGATGTAATCGGCCACCACCCGCGCGG